>CAZDAB010000400.1:0-3561 GCA_964502855.1 uncultured Desulfobacteraceae bacterium
CCAAGAGAAACACGCCGTCGCTACGCTGCACCGAAATCAAATGCGTTTACCCTGACTGACAGCAGGTCGTGTCTGAGATTTTTGATTCAAAATTTGATCCTCTTTGTTACCCCGAATGCAAAGGGGATATGCATGTGATCGCTTTTATCGAAAAACCTGATGTCGAATAAAAATGACGGGTTTACAATAAGGTCGAGATCTGGTATTTGAATTTCGGTCACCGGTATCCGAATACTTGTTCCAGGGAGTTAAGATGTCCACTATTTATTTAAAAAAAACAGCCCTTCCAAGTTATATTGCCCGATACAGTAAACCCGAACAAATACAGTCGTGTTACACTTGCGGAACCTGCAATTCTGCCTGCCCCGTGAATGCCGCAACCAGCCGCTTACGTCCTATGGAGCTGGTGTATAAAGCAAGATTGGGGCTTTTAGACGAACTCGTATCCATGCCCGATATTTGGTATTGCATGGGTTGCAATCGATGCTCAAATCTTTGTCCCATGACGGTCAAGCCGTTGGGCCTTATTCAAAATCTCAGAGCCGAGGCGATCTTGCAAAAAATAGTACGCCCCGAATTGCCGGAACAGCACAAGGAAGTTTTAAAGCGTTTACTTAATGCCTTATGGCATGCGGCAGACGCGCTTTTGGATGGGGAGTACCCCAACGTCGCTGAACACTGGGAGCAATGGACCCGGACATCTCCCTCAAACAAAACCAATCAACTTATCAAGCTTCCTGCAGACACCCCGCAAACCAACGCTTTCCGACAGATGGTTCGGGGATATGGTGTAAATGCCACATCCATATCGTCCTGCTTCACCTGCCGCGAATGCAGCAACGCATGTCCCATTTGCCTGGATCCGTGGGTTTTTGATCCGCTTAAAATTTTTCGGCTTGCCAACTTCGGCCTCAAAGATGAATTGCTCCGCAGTCCATGCATCTGGCTGTGTCTGGACTGCCAATCCTGCATGTCCGCTTGCAGCCAAGGCGTAAAAGGTGCACTGATCATTCGCCAACTTCAGCATATTGCATATGAAGAAGGTGTTGTGGCCAAAGATTTTCCCGTAAGATGGCAGCAGCTCAAGGGCGAGGTGTACGGACAGTTTATTCGCGAAATTGATATACTCTTGGAACCGGCCCGGTCGGTGGAACCGCCGTATTTAATACAAGCATAGCCCCAAAATATCCCGTGCAGGAAATTTTATCTGATAACGTGCCCGTGTTTCATTGCTGTCCGACAGAAACAAAATTTACGATACAAAATATATTAAGTTTTCAATTTGGGGCAGTCGGATGGCGCCTCAATCGCAATTTATTGCATCGATCAAGCATTTTAGCCTTCCAAAATGAACTCGATTGAAATCTAAGATCAGTCTCGGCAGATGGCTTATTTCCGGTTCATCATTTTCTTCCGGCAAAGGTCCTGATGCATATATGTCACCGTGCGGTTTTAAGATATCGGAAAAAAGGGATTTTAATCCTTTAACTTTGCTTTGATCTATGTCTGACGTCATCCGTATCACCAATTGATCCCCATTTAGCCATGTTGTTTATGCAACGTTATGGTGAATTTGAGATTCTTGTTGATGCAGGTACAATGTCGAATATTTTCAGGCGAAAACGTCAAAGACAAGCTGTTGTATATTTACCGAAAAATATGGTAAGAAGAATGGCGGGTATCCCTCCGCAAGGGGGGTGAACTTGAATTTTAGCGGAAGTATCCGGTGAATTGGAGTGCATTATCATGCCTATCTATAAGATTCTCGTGTTGAACATCGGTTCTATCACCACCAAGGTGGCCTTTTTTGAAAACCAACACCTCAAGGTCCAGGAAATCATCGGCTATGACCCGCAGCAGGTTGGATCGCTCATGCACTATATGGATCAGTTTCACCTGCGCAGGCAAGGAATTGTAGGATTTTTGGAAACACACCGGATAGCGCCGGGCGATTTTCACATGATTGCCAGCCGCGGGGGCCTTACCGCCCCCATTGATTCAGGGGTGTACCTCATTGATGAAGGTATGTGTGATGACCTGCGATCGGGAAAATACGGCAGGCACCCCACCAACCTGGGACCGATCATTGCTCATGATCTGGCAAAACAGACGGGTATCCGGGCGGTGATTGTTGACAGTCCCAGTACGGATGAATTTCAACCCCTTGCCAGGGTTTCGGGCATTCCGGAAATCAAAAGAAAGAGTGCGTTTCACGCGCTGAATCAAAAGGCCGCGGCCAGAAGGGCCGCTGATGAGATGGGCATTTCCTATGAAGCATGCAACATGATCGTCGCTCATTTGGGGGGCGGTATCACCATTGGTGCGCACCGGAAGGGCAGGGTCATTGACAGCACCATTGGCCTGGGGGAAGGGCCCATGACGCCGGAACGGGCCGGCACCCTGCCCACAGTGGATTTGCTCCGCGTTCTCGAATCCGGTCGGTTCAGCGTGTCGGATTTGCGCCGGCGTCTCACTTCGCGAGGAGGGGTAATGGCCTATCTGGGGACAAATGATGTCAGCCGGGTGGAAGCCAAAATCCAGGAGGGCGATGAAAACGCATTGTTGATCTTGCAGGCAATGGCGTACCAGATTTCCAAGGATATCGGTGCTATGAGCACGGTTCTCCAGGGCCGGGTAGATGCCATTGTGTTGACCGGCGGCCTGGCCAATTCCTCAAGGCTGGCTGGCTGGATTTCCAAACGAACCGGGTTCATTGCACCCGTAAAGGTCTATCCCGGAGAGAACGAGATGCATGCTCTGGCCCAGGGCGCCCTCCGGGTGCTCTCAGGAACGGAATCTGCCAGGCAGTATTCCCGGCCTGAAAAAGTGTGACGGGATCCGTCTCAAAAAACCGCATCCTTTTTTCAAGACTCCAAAAGCGCATTCAGGCGTGATATTATCTTTTGCGTGATTTAAAAAATATGTCATCCATGTATAAAAAAGTGGGTTTGGCCTCGCTGATTATGATGGCTTCGGTTTTTTTAAGCCGTCTCACCGGTCTTATCCGGGAGCAGGTCATTGCCTATATCGGCGGAATCAGCGGGGGGGTCGATGCCTATCAGGTGGCCTTTATCATCCCCGAAATTCTAAACCACATCGTCGCCAGCGGGTTCCTTTCGGTTACGTTTATCCCGATTTTTTCTCACTATCTGGTACAAAATAAGGAAGAGGAAGGCTGGCGGGTCTTTTCACTCATTTTCACCAGCTTCGGCAGCTTGCTGTTGCTGTTGATTTTCATTGCCTGCGTTTTTGCCCGGGGACTGGTCGAAATTCTGGCCCCGGGGCTTGATGATCCCGTATTAATCGAGCACGCCGTCAGGATGACACGGATTATCATACCGGCCCAGTTTTTCTTTTTTTCCGGCGGCATGCTTATGGCCGTTCAGTTTGCCAAGGAGAAATTTTTCATACCGGCCCTGTCTCCGCTGTTATATAATCTGGGAATTATTTGCGGAGGCGTGCTGCTGGGGACGCGAATGGGCATGGAAGGTTTTTCCTGGGGGGTACTGGGCGGCGCCTTTATCGGAAATTTCATGGTTCAGATCTGGGGTGCAAAAAAGG
>CAZDAB010000401.1:0-3557 GCA_964502855.1 uncultured Desulfobacteraceae bacterium
GGTTGCAAAAGCTATTAATTCTCTGTCATACCTCTATTGGATCCCCATCCAATAACCCCTTCAAATGAAAGGAGAGAGGTTATGATGAAAAATTACTACGATCAATCCATGAGAGCCCTGCAAGCTTGTCTTAGCGAAGTGTAGATTTCGCCTAGCGGGGCCGGGATAAGCGAGCGTACTCAGAATGCTATACACGATCCGTTCGCATGCTCGTCGATTTTTACAACAAAACCTTCGATCAAATCACCGAAGTGCCGCTTCAAGACTATTTCCTGCATGGCAAAAACAAAGATAAATGGTCACCCGCCACGATGCGGATTTTCTACAGCGGCATCAAGTTCTTTTTTGTCAATGTGCTCAAACGCGAATGGCATACACTGGAACTGATACGGGCAAAACGGGAACAGCGGCTGCCGATCTCTGGTTGAAGCGGCACAGGACAACTGCGCCTTGACCCGGCTTTTGGCTCCGAACACCGACAACTATTTCTTTAAAATTATGTCTTTCTATCGATAAAAGGCCTTTGTTAATCTCCGGCACCCCGAATTTTATTGATTCCGGGGTGTCTCCCTCACCCAGAGCATCAAAGCAATACCCTTGCAGAAAAATTTAATCAGCACCGGGCTTCTTGAACAATAGATAGAGCCCGACCTTGTCAGGATCGTCTCTATTCTTAAAGGTTATGTGTTTTTCCCTCAATTGCTTTCACATAAAATGCATAAGCTTTCTTACCATTACCTTTTTCCCATAAACCTTTAATGACTCCGTCTTTCATCAATCCTCGAAATATATAGTTTTTAAATCCATTTCCAATATTCTCAACCAACTCAAAGTTACCTGCAACATCTGATTTTGCAGTGACATTATATTTTTTTTGAGGATTTTTTTGAAACCAATAATATCCATGTTTTAATGTACCGGCATATCTTATTGTCATTGTCACAGGATGAATGAGTTCAAAAGTATTAGAGTCCCCACTCCAACCTTCATATTGAACAGTATGTAATACCTTATATGGAAAATCCTTTTGGATCGCCTTATGTTTTTTTGCTGCTTTAATGCATTCGGTTGTAAGATAATTCAAATCTGCACTTTCTTCTGCAAACGAAAGGGAAAATGACAAGCAAACAAATACGAATATTATCATTTTTTTAAGCATAGATCTTACACACAACGTTAGTTGCTGTCGGCTCCGGTGACAGGTTCGGCGATCTTGCCTTCTACTTGTTCATCAATTCGATTAATCTGCAAGAATTGGAACATCAATCCTTCTGGCTGCTTGGATTAGCTTGTTGTCTAGAGTGGCTATTGGAAGGCCTCTCCTCATTGCAAGATCCAGATAGGAGGCATCATAGCTCGACAGATTATTTGCCCTTGCCAAAGCCAAAAGCTCCTTCATCATCATTTCTGGTCGTTCATATTCTACAACGATCGGAAGTTGGGATAACAAAGTTATGAACCGTATACTATCTGATTCACTGAGCCGCTTTTGCCGTTCGGCCACTAACAAAACATTCACAACTTCAAGGGGCCAGATCGATGGCACGACAGCCGCGGCTTCTGTAAGCCTGTTCAGAACAATGTCGGCGTAATTGTTGGTTTCATCTTTGAAGCACCATGACATTACAACCGAATTGTCGACGACGAAATGTTCGACCATTTACCGCCTTCCTTCTTCAATCATGTCTCGAATTGAGATTCCACCAAGATTATGTTTGTCACGGAATTTTTTCAATTCAACGATGATTGATTTGGTGTCAATTTTTTTTTCAGGATCGGGGGGTTGTAACACAGCAACAGGAACACCGTGTTTCGTAATGGTTATATGTTCACCTTTGAGCACGCGTTCCAGCAACTTGGGCAGATGGGTTTTGGCTTCATATGCACCTACGGTTTCCATAACACAACTCCTTAGACTGGTTTGAGACTAGTCTATTATGGATTGATTAAATTGTCAACTGCCATATTTATACCTAAATTCACCACCAAAATTGTAGAAGTATTATAAACCATAGGTTTATAAAGATTTAGATGTAATACTTGGGTGCAAGCAAAATTGCCATAGAACCTTATTAATAAAGGAATTCGTAAAATTAGGCGGTGGATTTTGGTTATATTCAAAAGCATTAGTTTTTCCGTTATCAAGGTGATTTTACTTCCAGCCGAACGCCTGCTTGAGGGGCGTTTGCGGAGCGGCAGCGTAGCAAACGTCCCTCTCTAAGCGATGTTCAAGTAAGCCGCTTCGCGGCAGATTATTTAACCTGTCTTAATTATCTCATATCATAATCATTCCACACAAGTTGAAGGAGCCACCATTTTTATGTCATAACTCTTGCACCAATTTTATTAACCCTGAACGAAAGGAGAGTTATGATGAAAGATTACTATCAAAAGTCCATGAGAGCCCTGCAAGCTTGTCTTAGAGAAGTGTAAATTCCGCCTAGCGGGGCCGGGATGAGCGAGCGTACTCAGAATGCTATACACGATCCGTTCGCATGCTCGTCGATTTTTACAACAAAACCTTCGATCAAATCACCGAAGTGCCGCTTCAAGACTATTTCCTGCATGGCAAAAACAAAGATAAATGGTCACCCGCCACGATGCGGATTTTCTACAGCGGCATCAAGTTCTTTTTTGTCAATGTGCTCAAACGCGAATGGCATACACTGGAACTGATACGGGCAAAACGGGAACAGCGGCTGCCGATCTCTGGTTGAAGCGGCACAGGACAATTGCGCCTTGACCCGGCTTTCGGCTCCGAACACCGACAACTATTTTTTTAAAATTATGTCTTTCTATCGATAAAAAGCCTTTGTTAATCTCCGGCACCCCGAGTATTATTGATTTCGGGGTGCCTCCCCCACCCAGATCATCGAAGCAATACCCTTATGCAAAAAGCTCAGCAAACCGGGCTTCTTGAACAATAGATTGAAAACGACCTTTCAGGTCGTGTCAATCCGTAAAGGTTATACCTATAGAAGTTTCTCTGCTCCCGTATAGACCTCTTCCACTATCAATGCTGCTGCAGCATGACCTGGATGCTGTTTAGGATTCCATTTTTTCATATCCTCAAAGATACTACCTTCTTTGTGGTATTCAATACTTCCCTTAATCTGATAGGATTTTCCTTCTTTTGTTATAAAAAGAATCGATCCTTTGCTGCCTGCAAGTATATTTTCCAGTGTTTTAGAAAAATAATTATTCGCAACCACTATAGTATCTTCGCTGAATTTGGACACGCAGGTAGCGTATATAGCATTAGGAATTCCATCTCCATTTACAGTTGATAAAATGATGGGACCTTCCCGGTCTTCCCATGCTTTACTCACTTTTTCTGGTAATGCTGCCATAATAGTCCTCCTTTATAGTATAACCAACAAACCCCGAAGTTAGCGTAAATTCGCCTTGCATTAGCAAACTTTTTAAAAATACAAATAATTCAGACTGTTAAAAAGGTTCGCTATCGGTATCTCATTGATTTTACAGCCAACTTCAATGCCTTCTCAATTCATGTCACAAAATCCCGGGTCTGGACCCTAAGGCAATTTTACCATTTT
>CAZDAB010000402.1:0-3555 GCA_964502855.1 uncultured Desulfobacteraceae bacterium
CGTCCAATCAGGAATAACCGTTATTCCACCTGAGCCAAAAGCAACTCCCGCAAACAATAGAGAGGCTAATATAAAATAGAAGATAATCCAACCTTTCCGGTTTAAACCAACTATTTTCATCTATAGATCCTCCATCCATGAAACCTGTACGCAATTTATAAAAACCCGTGTTTTTAACTCGGCGGTCTATAACATCAGTAATAGAGGTTGTCAAAGGTTTTTTTAATTTTTCTTTTATGTCTTATTTCCCGTTAAAATTAGATCTGTTACATTGCTACAAGCAAGCGTTCAGGCTTTCATAGAGCAGTTTCCATTGAAAATGACTCCGGATTCAATCAATAAAACCGGAGCCTGAATATCACCCACAACACGACCCGGCGGATAAACTTCAATTTTTTCCTTTGCATGGATTGTACCATTAACCTCACCCATGATTATGGCGACATCAACAATTATCTCTGCATTCACAACAGCCTTTTCCCCTATAATCAACGTACCTTTATTCCCATGAATTTTTCCTTTAACATTTCCGTCCAGCCTGACGGTATTACTAAACTCGATTGTACCTTCAATACTGGTGCCCGCTCCAAAAAAAGTGTTTATCTTTTCCGGCTCTTTTGTTTTTCTCATACATCCTCCATAACCCGGACAAGCCGGGACAAAACATCCCCTTAGGATGAAAGAAATATGCTGGAAATAGATGAGTGATATTGTCCGGTCAATTCAAGAATCGTGTTTCTCGATCATTCAATCAGAAAGCGCCTCATGCTTATACTCATTAAAAGGCCCACGCAAATCATTATACTAATGATCGATGAACCGCCATAGCTGATAAACGGCAGCGTCACACCGACGATCGGCATCAGGCCCATAGCCATTCCAACATTAATAAAAACCTGCCAGAACATCATTGCCGTAATGCCTACAGCGAGAATAGTTCCAAAAGGATCTCTGCATCTATAAGCAATATTTAGTCCCCAGATAATAAGCGTAAGAAAAAGAAAAAGAATAACCACCGATCCCACAAATCCCCATTCCTCGGCCAAAACTGAAAATATGAAATCGGTATGCTGCTCAGGCAAAAAGGAGAGTGCGTTCTGAGTCCCTTTCAAAAATCCTTTGCCGAAGATCATTCCGGAACCTATGGCAATTTTTGATTGTATAATATGATAACCTGCACCCAGTGGATCACGGTCTGGATTTATAAATGTTAATATCCGTTCCTTCTGGTAACCTTTCAGTAAAAACCAGACCAAAGGACCGGTTATCGCACAAGAAGTAATAATATATAAAAGCGAGCGCCTTTCAATTCTTACAAATACAGTCATGAAACCGGCAATCAAGACCACCACCATGGCTGTCCCTAAATCCGGTTGTTTAACGATTAAAATAAAAGGAATTGCCGTCAATATCAAAGGGGTAAGAAGTTCTCGCAAGGAAAAACCTCTGGTGTCTGCAAATTTGGAATAGTATCTTGCCAGACTAATTATCACGGCAATCTTGACAAGCTCTGAAGGTTGAATTGAAATAGGGCCCAATATGAGCCAGCGCCTTGCGCCTCCTACATATTTCCCCATCATTAGTACATATATCAAAAGCAATATGCATACCGCATAGATTGCGGGAGACCATCGATACAATGATTTATAATTAATCAGAAAAGACAAAACCATGCCGGTCATCCCGATACAATACCAGACGATCTGTTTAAAGTAGAGTGCTTTTTGCGGCGTGGGAGTCGCTGATGTTACCGCACTATATAGCGTAACAAGACCGAATAGTCCGATTAAAAAAGTGAGCCCCAATAAGCCCCAATCAAAGTATTTTACAAACCGCCGATCAAACATGGCCGCTACACTCCATTATTCCATTATTCCAATTGGGCCTGCCCGCTCGTGCCCCAGGCCGCCTCGCCTTGCTCAGCTGGCGGGCGAACTTGCAATGGCGGGCGGGGCGAAGCCCCTAAGTTCTACTATTGCTTTGAACTTTCAGCTTTCACCTGCCTGCCATATTCATCTTTTTCCAAATATGTCCTAATTATTTCCCTTGCTATGGGCGCCGCTGCAGTTGATCCGTGTCCTCCATGTTCTACAAATACGGCAACAGTTATTTGTGGATCCACCGATGGCGCATAAGCCACGAACCATGCATGAGCTTTGAACTGGTCCGGCATATCTTTTTCAGATAGATTGGGTTCATTATGACGTCCAACCACCTGTGCGGTTCCGGTTTTTCCACTGATATCAATACCTTTAATATGTGCAATTCGTGCAGTGCCTTTGGGACTGTTAACGACTTCCCTCAGGCCTTTCTTGACGATCGCCAATGTTTTTTTGCCGGCAGGCAGCTTGCCGATAACCTGTTTTTTGCTTTGAATAACAATATCACCAGCCACTGTTTTAATCGACTTGAGTATCAATGGCTTATATCTTGTTCCACCATTTGCCAATGCCGAAGTCAGAACCAGCATCTGCAGCGGCGTTGATAGATTATACCCCTGCCCGATGGCAACTGAAAGGGTCTCTCCTCCCTGCCAGGCAATGCCGGTTCGCCGCTTTTTCCAGACCGCGGAGGGAACCAGGCCTGCTGCCTCATCGTCCAGATTTATCCCGGTTGCAGAACCTAAACCACATGCCTTGGCGTAAAACGCGAGTCGATCTATGCCCAGCTTTTGACCCACCTGGTAAAAAAAGACGTCACAGGATTCAGCCAATGCTTTAAAAATATTTACACTGCCGTGCCCTCCATGTCTCCAGCACCTGTATATACGATTCCCGTATTTATAATACCCCGGACAGTTTATAGTTGTGTTTTCATCGATAATACCTTCCTCCAGCCCTGCAATTGCGGTTACAATTTTAAAAGTAGATGCCGGAGGATACTCACCTTGGATAGCCTTGTTTTCCATTGGCCTTAAGGAATTGGAAATAAGAGACTCCCATTGTTTGTGTGACATACCGTCAACAAAAGCATTCTGATCAAAGGAAGGGGAACTTGCCATTACAAGTATATCTCCTGTTTCCGGATCCATGGCGACCACAGCACCGGCTGCGCCTTCTAAAAGTGCTTCCGCCTTTTTCTGCAAAATGTAGTCAATGGTCAAATAAATATTTTGCCCGGGCAGGGCATCAACCGTTTTTAAGACTTTAACAACCTGCCCCATGACATTTACTTCGACCTGCCGTCCCCCTCTTCCTCCCTTCAAAAGCCGCTCAAACACCTTTTCCACTCCAAACTTTCCAATAAAATCCCCACCTTTACATTCCGGATACTTCCCTGATTTGAGTTCATCAGAATTGATTTCACTCAAATATCCGATGAGATGGGCGGCACTCTGTGTTTTGATGTAGTGTCTCCGCGGCTTGACATTTAGGACAATACCGGGAAGATCGAACTTTCTAACCTCGACGGCCGCAAGACAATCTCGCCCGATATCCTGTTTCAAAAGAATCGGTTTATAGGATGAAAACCCTTTATTATTCCCAATTTTTTTCATGAGATCCGACACAGGAACGTCAATCAGCTTAGCCAGCTTCTCAATAGTACGATCAACCG
>CAZDAB010000403.1:0-3547 GCA_964502855.1 uncultured Desulfobacteraceae bacterium
CGGCATGCCGGGCATCCATTTTGATTTTGTTAACGGTTGCAAATACATACGGTGGGAGACGATCGAGTCTGGCGAAAGTTTTCATTTAAATAACCTCTTTACCCTAGTTAGTTTCCATCCAGAAATTGCCCTTTTCCTCAATCTCTGCGTCAATCTGCGGAATCACTTGTGCGGCGTACCACTTGTACGCCTCCGCGTAATTCCTTGATTTGACTCGGGGCGTCCATGCCCCTCGCCCTTACGGGCGGCTATTCAGCCGTCCAATTCCGCTATCCTGCAGAATTGTCCTTGACCTTGCGAAAAATTGCTAATTTCTGCATTGGAAACTTAATTTGTGACTAATATAGATTTATGGACGAACACTATTTAAAATTTTGTGCTTATTATTTCAAATAATGGGATATTATAATCCGGTTTGGTTTTCTGCAAGCCGCAGGCTCTGCGAGACGGAAGCCGGCTCGTCAGAATATCATAGTTCAAATTATTTTCTATTTACAATACAAAGTTTTTTATGTCAAAAATTTTGTTTTGACTTTTAAGCCAAATAGGATTATTTTTTTGATCAAAAATTCGAAAGGCGCGCCAAACATCCTCAAAGGATAACCACGAAATTCCATACAAAAATAATTTTCGTACTTTGGTGATGAATTTATAAAACAGATAAAATTCCTTTACGGTAACGTTGAAATCCTATGCCTCAGGGTCGGGATTCTTTAATAGTTATAGGAGTTTTAAGTACTTTTTCGGTTGATTGGGATAGGGGATTTATATGACAAAATCACTAACATATGCTGATGCGGGTGTAGATATTGATAGGGCCGAAAACCTTGTTGGCAAGATAAAAAAAATAGCACATCAGACCCCCAGATCGGGTGTTATTGGTGAGATCGGCGGGTTCGGCGGACTGTTTTCTCTCAACATCACCAACATGGAAAGTCCGGTTCTTGTCAGTTCGACCGATGGTGTGGGGACCAAGCTCAAAATCGCCTTTATGATGTCAAAACACGATACCATCGGTATAGACCTGGTTGCCATGAGTGTTAATGATATCGTCGTGCAGGGTGCAAAACCGCTTTTCTTTCTGGATTATCTTTCAATGGGAAGGCTGGAAGAAAAAATCGCCATTGATGTAATTACCGGGATCGGAGAGGGCTGCGAACAGGCCGGGTGTGCGCTTATCGGTGGTGAAACTGCCGAAATGCCGGGCTTTTATAAAGATAATGAATATGATCTGGCCGGATTTGGCGTGGGCGTTGTTGAAAACAGCAAAATTATCGACGGTTCGGGAATCCACGTTGGCGATCAGGTTATCGGAATTTCATCGAGCGGGCTTCACAGCAATGGATATTCGCTGGTACGCAAAATCTGTTTTGACATTTTAAAACTGAAAATTGACACTCATATACCCGATCTTGGCAAGACCATCGGCGAAGAACTTCTGACCCCCACAAAAATATATTCACAAACCCTTCTCAGCATTATAAAGAATCTGCCGGTTTTTGGACTTGCCCATATAACCGGCGGTGGCATCACAGAAAACATTGTTCGGGTTATCCCGGAACGGTGTAACGTTGTCATGCGAAAGAACAGCTGGGATGTGCCGCCCGTGTTCACGTATCTTAAGGAGGCCGGCAACATATCAGAACATGAAATGATGCGTACGTTTAATAACGGTATCGGCTTTATTGCCGTTGTTCATGAAAAGGATGCCCAGGAAATTATTGATTGTCTCATTGCCATGAAGGAAAACGTTTTTGTTATCGGCGAGGTGGTTGAACGTAAAGAAGGTGATGAGAGGGTTCAGTGGGTTTAATCGGAATGAAAAACGCAAATCACGAAAAAAAGCAACGCCTTGAAAAGATCAAAAGCCCCTTTCTAACGCTGATGAGCTGGATAGAAAACGCTCAAAAAGGAAAAGCCGTCTGTAAAAGCTGAGCACTGAATAAAACCGGTCCCGGGAGAGGACCCGGAAAAAGAAAGCGGCAATGATCATACTCGGCATTGAAACATCCTGCGATGAAACCGCTGCGGCGGTGGTTGTAGACGGCATTCAAATACTATCTTCCGTTGTATCCTCCCAGATCGAGGTTCATTATCCCTATGGCGGAGTTGTGCCTGAGCTTGCTTCAAGAAAACATATGGAAGCAATTGTTCCGGTGGTTACTGAAGCGCTGGCAGTTTCCGGCATGGATTCAAAACAGCTTGACGCAATAGCGGTTACCCAGGGGCCGGGACTGGTGGGAGCATTGCTGGTGGGTTTCTGTTTCGCCAAATCTTTTGCTTTTGCCCTGGATATTCCGTGGGTCGGGGTCAATCATCTGGAGGGTCACATAAATTCCTTGTTCCTGGAAGAAAATCCGCCTTCTTTCCCGTTTGTGGCGCTTCTTGCATCCGGCGGGCATACCAGCATATACCATGTCACCTCCCACACCGGATTCGAGCTGGTTGGACAAACACGGGATGATGCTGCCGGGGAAGCCTTTGACAAGGTTGCCAAGATGCTCGGTCTGGGCTATCCGGGCGGCGGGGTTATCGACCGGCTTGCAACTCGAGGAGATCCCGGGAATATTGTTTTTCCACGACCGTTTCTGGACAAGTCGACCTTTGATTTTAGTTTCAGCGGACTGAAAACGGCGGTGAGCCGGTATATTCAGAACAACATGGATACATATCAGCAACAAATCCCGGATATTGTTGCCGGGTTTCAGGAAGCGGTGGTAGATGTTTTGTCCTTTAAAGTGGTTCATGCTGCAATGGTGAAGGGATGCGAACATATCGCTCTGGTTGGCGGCGTAGCCGCCAATAACCGGTTACGGGAAAGGGTCAGACAGGAAGCCGATTTTAAGGGCCTGACGGTTCACATCCCCTGTATCGATCTTTGCGGTGATAATGCCGCAATGATCGCCGCTACCGGCTACCACTATTTAATTGCCGGAACCGTATCGGGTCTCTGTGATGATGTATATTCCAGGGCAAGGGTGAGATAACGGGGTGAGCATCGGCATTGAAAAACATAGAAAGCTAAAACTGTTTTTAAAATCAGAAAAGCTTCAATTGTATGAGCCGCGAGATAATTGACGCCTGCTCCGCTTGCTGGTGACGGGTACCTTTCCCTGTAATCATTGACAAAACACCAAGTAGCTGTTAGGGCTTCTCCAACTAATATATGCAATATCCTGAATTTGTATGAAATTAATTTATATCTTTCCTTGCATAATTTTTAACTCAAGGAGGTAGGAACAATGGCTGATAACGTCTTTATTTATGGCAAAGATACGTGACCTTACACAAACGCAGCTCGTGAAGCCTTTAACAAACAAGGGAAAAAGGTTGAGTACTACGATGTTCGGCACGATGCCGACAAACTGAAAGACATGCTTAAACATTCCGGCGGTATGCGCAAGGTTCCGGTGATTGTGGACCAGGATACGGTTGCCATCGGATTTAACGGCGGTTCATGAGGCGTTTAATAGTCGGCTGTATGCCGATAAAATTGATGGCTTCGTAAAAAGTCCAACTTCTGCGTTGCGCTTCATTTCGTTGTCAT
>CAZDAB010000404.1:0-3524 GCA_964502855.1 uncultured Desulfobacteraceae bacterium
GGCGTGACCGGCCAGGGTCTGATGTCAGGATGCATCAGGTCGAGTGTGTCGGCCCTGCTTTTTATTTCAATATCTCTTTTTTCTGCCATGTTTTACCTCCAAAAAGTAGTTAGAAATCCACTTAAGAGTCGATCCAGAGTCCTTTTCAGTTTCAGGAGAACAGTATAGATTCCCCCGTACTGATTAATACCACCTCCTTTCTCATCGGATTTCGGCCAAATCCGGCAACCGTGTTAAAACGACCGTTTTAGGTGATTGAGAGTTACCGCGCCGGCAGCCGAGCAAATTCTTTTCTAATTTCCTGCTTGCCTTTGGATGGGTCGTTTTTCTTTCCGCTTGATGCAGAAAGCGTAACAGGATGACATCACCTCCTTTTAGGTAATACGATAAAAAATATAAAACAGTGTGCTGAAAAAAATGAACTAATTGTTGATGGTCTCGAAAAAAATCAAGAAAACGACTTTTTACGAACGTTTTAAGTTTTATGGGTCTATTTTTAAGTGTCTGTGAAAGAGAAATTGATATGACCGAACACCCAAATCTTAAAACCTAAAACGGGATGAATTCGACTTTCTATAAATTCATCAATTATGTATGAATTATATTCAGCGAATATAATTTTTGATTTGAATTTTTGCTAAATAAAAAAAATGAATTTTATTCAAAATTCACCCTTTAAAATGGTTTAGAAATTTTGTCAAGTATAAAAAATAATAAAAAATGAATTTTATTCAGTTAAATATTTATCTAAAATTGTTTAGAAATTTTGTCAAGCACAAAAAATGAAATTTATTCAAAAATTTTTTTTTACTTGGCCTTTAAACCCGGCTATCAAGGGGTTATAAACCTGAATCGCTAAAGATCCTAAACAGACAAAGGAACAGCGAATATAGATGTTCAAATGTTTTTTCAAAAAGTTCAAAATCGGATCAAATACAACATATAGAGTACTAGTTATTTAAGAATACATTATATCCTAATATTTTCGTTAAAAAGGATAATTCAAACAGAGCATTTTCCCCGGTTTTGGGCAAAACAAAAGTGCTTTAAAAACCAATGTTTTTTTGGCTTGCAATTTATTGCCGGATATCTTATAGGCAAATGTTTGAAAAAATTTTCTGACCATACCTATTCGATGATCGCCAATAAAATTTTTCGATTGGTCACAACAATTTCTTTTGAAGGGAGGTGAATTCTTTCAGCATATCACCCCGAAACGTTTGTCCGAACGTCACTAGGGGTGGAACTTGGGCAAAACTCGACTTTAAAACAGGTTAAACTCATGTCTGCCGGCTCAGGCAGGGATATAAAACCGGTTGTTGAGTAATGGAAACGGATTACATTAAAAACAGACAACACTAAAATTAGGGAGGTTTATATTATGGGAAAAATACCGGAAAATATGCTGCCACCAAAAGAATTGTGGCCTGAATATGTGGTTCCTGAAGAGTTTGCAGATACTCCGGATGAATTGAATCTTGCCGATTTTTTGCTTGATCGCCATGTTCGCGAAGGCAGGGGGGACAATGCTGCGATCAAGTTCATGGACCAGACCGTCACCTATGCACAGCTCCAGGAAATGACAAATAAGTTCGGCAACAGTCTGAAAAATGAAGGCGTTGAACCACAGGACCGGGTCGGTATTCGTCTTGTTAATTCAATCCAGGCTCTTGTCGCCGTATTTGCCATTGAAAAAATCGGCGCCATCCCGGTGCCCACCTCGCCCCTGTGGTCCGGCGAAGAGGTGGCTTTTGTGGCCAACAATGCCGAGATGAAATTTTTTATCGTCAATGCCCCGCTCATGCCCCCGGTTGAGCAAGCCAAGCCTAACTTCGAATTCGGCACCAAAGTCATTACCATCGGCGGCAATGCCGATGAAGTAAAGGCCGCCGGCAATATGGTCTATGAAGAAATGCTCGAAGCGGGTTCCCCTGATCTGGAAGCCACCATGCTCAAAGGGGACGACATCGGAATAATGCTGTATACCTCAGGCACCACCGGCATGCCAAAAGGGTGTGTCCATTTTGTCCGTCCCATTGTCATAGAGACCAAAATGGTTAACAAACATGTATACAAGATGAAGCCCGGTGATGTTCTGGGCGGAGCCGCTCCGGTATCATTTGCCGCCGGCTTTGGCACCTTTACTCTTATGCCTTTTGAAGGGGGTGCGGCCATATCCCTTATTCCTAAATTCACGCCGCCGGACATGCTGGAACTGATCCAGAAACACAAAATCACCATTCTCACCGGTCTGCCCACAGGCTACCGGGCGTTGATGAAGTTCCCCAAATTCAAAGATTTCGACACCAGCTCAATTCGCCTTTACACCTCCGGTGGAGATGCTCTGGGCGCCGAGACCCTGAAGACCTGGCAGGAACTGACAGGTAAGCCGATCTGGGAAGGTCTGGGCGGCACGGAAATGCTCCACCTGGTTACCTCAAACACAATGAACGACGCGCCCATGCCCGACTCCATCGGCAAAGCCATCCCGGGCGTAGAGGTGAGGGTGGTTGATCCGGAATGGAACGATTGCAAGCCGGATCAAGTCGGCAGCATGGTTCTTAAGGGACCCTCGGGAAGCCTGTACTGGAAACCATACGTGGATGACGAACGCCTTATCAAGTCACAGCGCAAGGGCGTTGTAGACGGCTGGAATCAGATGGGTGACGCGGTCTTTATGAAAGAAGACGGAAATATTTTCTTTGTATCCCGCGAAGACGACATGATTAAGAGCTCCGGCTACCGTATCGGCCCTGCTGAAGTTGAAGAGGCCATCGAAAAACATCCGGCCGTTGCAGAAGCCGGTGTGGTCGGCGTTCCCGATCCTGATAAAGGTCAGATCACCAAGGCCTTTGTCGTACTGAAAGAAGGGCATGAGGGCAGCGACGAGTTCTTTGAAGAACTCAAAACATTCTTGAAGGAGCACATCGCCATCTACAAGCTGCCCAGAGCCATTGAGTACCGGGATGAATTGCCGCGTACACCCACCGGCAAACTCCTGCGCCGCCATCTGCGTCCTCCAAAATAAGGGTCCTTTACGCGGCGTTATGATAGACTCTTTTCCCCTCGCCCTGTTCGGGGTGGGGGAGAGTAATACCGTATAACCACTAAACAAATAAACAAAAGGAGGTAGAAAATGGTATCAGAAATACCAGATTCCAGACCGACTCCATTTGCAGCAACTAAGATTGGAGATGGTATTGTTTGCAGGGAATGTCTTAACATGGAGGAAATGGTCACGGCCCAAAGAGCTATAACCGATCCCGTGACCAATGAAGAAGTGGAGGAAAAAGAAATTATCTGCGCTCGGTGTGGCAAGAAAATCGAGCCGTTCAGACCATTTTAGCTTTAAAATCAGCCCCCCCGGGTTCCCGGGGGGGCAATCTTTCTTATCAAACCCTTACCTACTGACTACTGACCCCCGAACCTCTGATCCCCCACTTTTTTTCCGCTTAATACTTGAAAGCAAAAATACCTCGTGTCATACTCTTGGAAAAGATGAACATCGAACATCGAACGTCCAA
>CAZDAB010000405.1:0-3515 GCA_964502855.1 uncultured Desulfobacteraceae bacterium
TTTTAAAGTGCGTGGGTCGTATCGGAAAACCGGTGGTTCTAAAGAGAGGGCTTTCCTCCACTATTGAGGAATGGCTGATGTCCGCGGAATATATCCTTTCGGAAGGAAATGAAAAGGTTATTCTATGTGAACGCGGCATTCGTACCTTTGAACCCTATACCCGTAACACCCTTGATCTTTCTGCAATTCCCGTGCTCAAGACACTGACCCATTTACCGGTAATCATCGATCCCAGCCACGCAACCGGTATCCGTGAAAAAGTCAGTCCCATGTCACGGGCCGCAATTGCTGCAGGTGCAGACGGATTGATGATAGAGGTGCATCATGATCCGGACCGGGCGCTTTCCGACGGTCCCCAAAGTCTTTACCCAAAACAGTTCGGCCAACTAATGCGAGACCTTTATGTGATCGCACCGGTTGTCGGCAAACAGCTTGATTTTGACTATCTGGATAAGGCTAAAGCCGTTGACCACTTAAGCAAAACCAACGGGACAGGAACGCAGAGAGCCGCTTTCTTGGGTGAAATGGGAACGTTCAGTCATAAGGCCTGTACGCAGTATTTTGGGACCCAGGTTACCGCCGTGCCTGCACCTTCATTCAGATCGATTTTTGAAGCCGTTAAGAACGGCGAGGTTGATTTTGGTGTGGTGCCTTTGGAGAATTCCCTCATGGGCAGCATCCATGAAAACTACGATCTTCTACTGGAATATGATTTGAGGATTGTGGGCGAAATCACACTGCGTATCATACACTATCTGATCGGCCATTCCGGAGCCGGCACGGATACCATCAAACGGGTTTTTTCTCTCCCCATGGTTTTTCAGCAGTGCCGACAGTTTCTGGATCGCTATGAAAACTGGGACCTGGTTCCCGTCAAGGACACTGCCGGCGCAGTCAGGAAGATCAGCCAGAACGCTAATCCTGCCGACGCAGCTATCTCAAGCAAGGAGGCTGCCGAAATGTACGGAATGACGGTCATCGAGGAAGGAATTGAGACAAACCCTCGAAATTACACCCGTTTTATTGTCATAGGACTTGATCAGCTCGAAAAAGGGCCGCGGCACAAATCGTCACTCATCTTTTCAACCGGGAACCAGCCGGGCGCCCTTTATGAAGTTTTGAAAATATTCGCCGAAAACGGCGTTAACCTGGTAAAACTCGAATCTCGGCCCATCCATGGAAAACCTTGGGAATATATGTTTTATGTGGACCTTGAGGCGGATGCTGAATCGGAAACATTCAAACCGATATTCGATTTACTTGAAGAAAAAACAGACTATCTGAAGATTTTGGGTAGCTATTGAACCCGGAGGCGGCTCTTGACCATTTCAATGTTGACAATTCAAAAATTAGCAGTTAAAATTTTTTTATTAATTTTCTATAAAAAAAATTAAGGAAAGGAGAAATTTTATGATTCGGAAATCTACATACAAAGTTCGTGTTACCCGGAGAGAAGCCCTCCATGTCCATGATGAGTTCGGCCATTCGCTCATGCTGGTTGAACTGGAAGGTGAACCGCTTCACTATGAAGTGGGCGTGGCCGGTGAATTTGTCTCCCGCCGCAGTGTCAACTTCCATGACCGCGTAGAAGGCACCGGCCCCATGCAGGGTTATGCGGTAACCAATTTCCAGTATGGTTCGGTTTACAGCAAGTTTGAAGGGAATCGTGACGGGAAAAGCAAACTCACCACCGGCACGTGGGAAACCTATAAAGGGACAGGAAAGCTGGATAACATCAAAGGCAACGGGACATTTAAAGTCGCATCGGGAGAAGTCCCGGGCGAATTCATTCTGGACATGGAAGGCAAATATGAGCTTTAAGTGAGCCCAGTCCAGGGATTGTTATGAAATAAAAAAAGCCGGATTATTGACCGGCTTTTTTTATTGCTTTGTGATCAATTGCAAGCTCAATATAATGTTCTGCGGTTTGCTTACGTTTTTCCACGTCGTCTTCTGAAAGTTCCTTTTTTAATGAAGCCGGTGTACCGGCCACAAGATGATAAGGCCCCACAACCTGCCCATGCTTAACCACAGACCCGGCCGCAACCACAGAACCGGTCTTTATAACTGCGTGACTCAGTATAACGGCATTAATACCGATAAGACAGTAGTTTTCTATAATGCAGCCGTGAACAACGGCATTGTGCCCCACGGTTACATAGTCTCCGATAATTGCGGGCCTGTCAAAATCCGTATGCAGGATGCAGTTGTCCTGAATATTGGTACTTTTCCCCACGATTATAGAGGCCATGTCTCCCCTTAAGACAGTGCCGTACCAGATACTGGCGTTGTCTTTTATTTCTACATCCCCGATAACCATTGCTGTGGGTGCAATAAAAACATTTTTACCGATTTTTGGTTTGTGACCTTTATATTCAAGTATCATAATCTTATCCCCAAACTATATCTAATCCGCCAACCACCTATTTGGGCTAACGTGGTTTTATTTCACCGCAAATGGACGTCAATAGACACAAATGAATATTCTGAAGAAATACCTTGGTTAAATTGTCCTGGTATCTTTAAATTTGTGTATATTCGTGTTCATCCGTGGTTTTATTTCGCCATAAATGAACATGCTTTTTACAAATTCATTATATTTTAAAGCTCTCAGACATTCCGGCATACCGTTTTCTCAGCTTTGGTTTTTCTATTTTACCGGTCGGGTTACGCGGGACATCACCGAAAATAATTCTGCGGGGTCTTTTGTACCTGGGAAGTGCCTGACAAAAATCATTGATTTCTTCCTTTGTGAGTTCCTGCCCGGGTTTTACCTGGATTACGGCGGTGGCGATTTCTCCCAGGCGGAGGCTTGAAAGACCAATGACCGCCACATCGTGAATTTTTGGATGAGCCTGTAGAAGATCTTCGATCTCCACAGGATAAATGTTTTCCCCCCCGGTTATGATCACATCTTTTTTCCGGTCCACCAGCCAGATAAACCCATCTTCGTCCTGCCGGGCCACGTCGCCGGTCAACAGCCAGCCGTCTATTAAAACCTCCCGGGTAGCCTCCGGATTTCTGTAATACTCCTTCATAACACCCGGTCCCCTGACCATTAATTCGCCGGGTTCTCCCTGAACCACAGGATTCAACGTGTTGTCTACAATCCTGATCTCCCAGTCGAAATCGGGCAAGCCTATGGAACCGACCTTGTGCATGTTTTCCATCCCCAAATGGACGCATCCGGGTCCGGTACATTCG
Source organism: uncultured Desulfobacteraceae bacterium (assembly GCA_964502855.1). GTDB lineage: Bacteria > Desulfobacterota > Desulfobacteria > Desulfobacterales > UBA11574 > S5133MH16. The sequence continues at coordinate 3,205 of CAZDAB010000405.1, forward strand.
GTCAGACCATAATTGGTATCGTATTGGTGATGGGGGAAAACTTTTTTCCATTCCTTAATCAGACTGGGAGGTACAGGCTGGGCGCCGATATGCATCAGTCGCCACTGATCCAAATTGTAATCTTTGAGTTTCATTTCCCCGCTCTGGATCGCAAAAAGGATATCCAGCGCCCAGGGAACCAGAAGCCAGACAACGGTTACCTGTTCTTCTGAAATGGCTTCCATGATCCACTTGGGTTCGATTCCTTTGAGGATAACGCTCCGGGCCCCCACAATGAAATTGCCGAACCAGTGCATCTTGGCTCCGGTGTG
>CAZDAB010000406.1:0-3514 GCA_964502855.1 uncultured Desulfobacteraceae bacterium
GCCAAACTCCCCATTGCCGTGTTTGCTCTTGCTATCATGGTTTTTCCATGGACTGCCCGCCAGATTCCCGCCATAGAACATTATCCCGACATTATGGTATTTGCGGGTATTTATTGTCTGATTACCATGGGTCTCAGCCTTCTCATGGGGTATGCCGGACAGATCTCCATCGGGCATGCGGCGTTTTTTGGTATCGGCGCCTATATGTCGGGCATCCTGACCACCCATTACGGCATGAACCCCTGGCCCTGCATGGTGATCGGTATGGCCGTTACCGCCGTGGTGGCCGTTGTGGTGGGGGCGCCTTCCCTCAAACTCAGAGGACATTATCTGGCCATGGCAACCCTTGCCTTTGGAATCATCATTTTTATCATCTTTAACGAAGAGATCGAATGGACCGGCGGTCCGGACGGCATGTCGGGCATCCCGGGGTTAAGCCTTTTTGGCTTCGAGTTTAATTCCGTGGAACGCTATTACTACCTGGTCTGGGGGGTTGTTATCGCGGCGTTTATTTTTACCGTTAATGTCATTCAATCCGGAACCGGCCGGGCATTAAGGGCTATCCATGCCAGTGAACCCGCAGCCCGTGCCATGGGGGTGGATGTTTCCCGGTTCAAGATACTGGTCTTTGTCTACTCGGCGGTTTTGGCATCTTTGGCCGGAAGCCTATATGCCCATTATCTTAATTTTATCAACCCAGCGACGTTTGACCTTTTCTTTTCCATAAAACTTCTGATCATGATCGCATTAGGCGGGATGCATAATATCTGGGGTGCGATCGTGGGAACCGGACTGATCACTTTTTTGAGTAATGAATGGCTGCATTATTTTGAGGAATTTGAGGTCATCGTATATGGCGCCATACTCCTTTTTGTCACTGTCTTATTACCGGAGGGTCTGGCAGGGGTGCCGGGGATTGTAAAAGGCTGGTTCAGGAGATAGGGGTCTGATGAGCGCTGATATAGAGGAAAACGTTCTTGAGCTGCAAGGGGTGGTCATGACCTTTGGCGGGCTCATGGCGCTCAATGACCTTAATTTTAACGTTCGACGGGGAATGATCAAGGCGATTATCGGTCCCAACGGTGCCGGCAAAACCACCCTGTTCAATGTGATTACCGGGTCTTTTCCGCCAACACAGGGAACGGTGACGTTCAACGGCCGGCCCATCCAACATCTCAAGGCACACAAGATTGCGAAGAGAGGCATTTCCAGAACCTTCCAGACCGTTGAGCTGTTCGGAAACATGACGGTCCTGGAAAATGTCATGCTGGGCTGTTATACCCGGATTCGAACTTCCTTTATGGCTTCGGGTTTTGTTTTGCTCCAGGCCAGACGCAAAGAAAAACGGATCAGGGAAACCGCGTTGAAGATTTTAAAATTTATCGGGCTTGCCCATAAATTCAAAGATTCGGCAGACAGTCTGCCTCTGGGCGAACAGAAATTACTGGAGATCGGGCGGGCACTGGCCAGTGAGCCGGAACTGATCTGTCTGGACGAACCAGCGGCCGGTCTGAATGAGACAGAGACCCATGTGGCATCTTCTTTGATCAAGGCCATCAATGCAAAAGGGATTACCGTTTTACTGGTGGAACATGATATGAAGGTGGTGATGAATATCTCGGATGAGATTTTGGTGCTAAACTATGGCCAGAAGATCGCCGAGGGGCCGCCTGAAGAAATCCGCAACAGCCCCCGGGTTATTGAAGCATATTTAGGGGGAGGAGAAACCTAATATGCTGAAGATTGACGGACTCAACGCCTCTTATGGAAATATTCGTGTGCTTAAAAAAATTTCCATACGGGTTCCTGCGGGCAAGGTGGTTTCCATCATCGGCGCCAACGGGGCGGGCAAGTCCACCCTTTTAAAGTCTATCTCCGGGCTGATGAAAAACAGCACGGGCCGTATTCTCTATAAGGATCGGAATATTGCCGGCATGCCGGCCAACCGGATCGTGGGCCTGGGCATTTCACAGGTGCCCGAAGGCAGACAGCTTTTTGCCCATCTCACCGTCCGGGATAATATCAACCTCGGGGCCTATCATTATTTCAAGCGGAGCAACCGGCCTGAGATCAAGGAGAGAATGGAACGTGTGTATGAGATGTTTCCGATCCTTGAAAAACGCTCCAAACAGATCGCCGGCACCCTTTCCGGCGGCGAGCAGCAGATGCTGGCCATCGGTCGTGCCCTGATGGGACGTCCCGAACTTTTACTTTTGGACGAACCGTCAATGGGCATCGCCCCGTTAATCGTCCGGGAAATTTTTAAGGTCGTTAAACAGCTCAACCAATCCGGTACAACGGTTCTGCTGGTGGAACAGAATGCACGGGCTGCCCTCAAAGTGGCCCATCACTCCTACGTGCTCGAAAGGGGTGAAATCGTTTTAGAAGGGTTGGCCGCTGAGCTTTTAGACAACCCCAAGGTCAAGGAGCATTATCTGGGCGGATAACCATTGAGCAGGGGCTTCGCCCCAATTGGAATAATGGAGTAATGGAATAATGGAATGATGGGTTTGAAGGAGTTTTCTACAATTAAAATGTTTTAGTTACGCCTTTACCCCCAATATTCCAGCATTTCATTCTTCCAATCTGATTGCATCAACTCGGTTTAAATACGTAACGTAAAGATTCTCATTAATTTTTATACAAGATTCATGTATTATAATTTTAGAGTCCTGGTGCCTTTGTGGCTAAACTTTTACAGAGCAATCAAGCCATGGAAAAAAACAAAATAGTCACTAAAATCGTCTGGGGGGTTATACTTACGCTTGCCGGAATCGGGGTTTTTTTCAGGATTCCCCAGGTCATGCCTAAAATAGAAAAGATCGAGTATTTTTCTTCGTTCATGTATTACATCCGGTTCTGTTTCTATCTTCTGGGGGTTCTCCTTATCTGGGGAGGGGTAAAGAGAATTATTGAAAACTATCGAAAATTAAAAGATAAGTGATTTTTCGCCCGCAACCTTGTTTCCGCCGCCCAACCCCATTCCGCATCTGAAGTATTAGAAAATCTAGTACCATAACATCTAAAATTTAGCTCTAAAGCATTAGAAAATCTAGTACCATAACATACAAAATCTAGTACTAAAGTATTAGAAAATTTCTATGAAAAATCATACCCTTGGCGTATTGACTGGGTTATATGAAGATTGGTATAAGCATACAGTTCATTCTATCCCGAATTTTTCACGCATATTGTAAAAAATTCACGAAAAATATTTCCGAAACTTAAACCTCAATTAAGCGAAATTCGAAGGCACCCCGGATTCAAGGCAGATCTAGAGGGCTTTTGGCTTCTTTGATTGTCCGGCTTTTAATCGTATGGGTATATATCATGGTTGTTCGGACATCGCTGTGTCCCATAAGTTCCTGGATGGTTCGGATATCATAATTGGCCTGTAACAAATGGCTGGCAAAACTGTGCCGAAACGTATGGGCGGACGCACGTTTGGGAATTCGAGTGCGCTTAACCGCATTTCTAATCGCCTTTTGTACATGGGTTTTATGTAGATGATACC
>CAZDAB010000407.1:0-3496 GCA_964502855.1 uncultured Desulfobacteraceae bacterium
CTTTCAAATTCATACTCATAAGGTGGAAGCTTCCATCGGAACTGATCTTTATGATGGAAAATCACAGCCTGAAGCAGCTTTAGGGTTGTTATATATGGTTTGAATTCGTACGGGTCGGTTACATGGATCTGAAATCCTTTGCATATCGTTCCTTTGAATTTATTTGAAGTCGGCTCAAATACAACCGGTCTGAATGTTGCACCCGCCGGCCGGTTTTTACCCAGATGTGACAGCAACCGCTTTGTATTGATAAACGGGGCGCCGAAGATTTCGAAGGGACGGGTGGTTCCGCGGCCTTCAGAAACATTGGTTCCTTCCCACAATACCTGGCCGGTATACACCATGGCCGATACCGATGATGGAATGTTGGGGGAGGGCGGGATCCAGGGAAGGCCTGTATCATGGAAAAACATCTTTCTGTTCCAGCCGTTCATGGGGATAACTTCGAGGTCACAGCCGATACCGTACTCATTGTTGAATAAAAGAGCAATTTCACCGATTGTAAGCCCGTGGCGCATGGGGATGGGGTATCTTCCGACAAAGGAACTGCATTCGGAAGTCAAGCAATTTCCTTCCGTGATGCTGCCGGATATAGGATTCGGCCGGTCAAGGACCAAAACTTTTTTTCCGAACTCTTTTGCAGCCTCAAGACAATAGGACATGGTGTAAATAAAGGTGTAAACCCGTGTGCCCACATCCTGTAGATCGATGATAAGCACGTCGATGAAATCGAACATCTTTTTATCAGGGACGCGGGTTTTACCGTAAAGACTGAAAACAGGAATTTTTAATATCGGATCAGATATATCTTCCGACTCGATCATATTGTCCTGTTTTTCGGCAAAAAATCCGTGCTGAGGTGAGAATAATGCTTGAAGCCGACCCTTCAATTTCCTGTTGATCAATTCCCGGGCATGGCAAAAGTTTCTGTCAACCGAAGCAGGATTGCATAGAAGACCGATTCGTTTTCCGGACATCCATTTCGGAGGTGACTCGATAAACCTTTCAAGACCTGTTTGAACGTGCATATCACAATTCCAGTATTTTTCCGCCATGGCCGGAGAAGCCAAGCCAACTCAGTTTAGTCTAAACCCCCTTTTATTAGGTATGAAAAATGATTTATGTCAAGTTGTATCTCTTTGTTTGATAAAGCTAAAATGATATGAAAGCCTAAAATATATTGATTTCGTTTGAGAATCTGGTATAAAATATATTAAACGATTGTCGAGTTTATCGGAAATGCCGGAATATGTGGGGCAAAATGGAAGTTCTGTCGAAAAAAAAAGGGGGGTTTTAAAAAAAGATTAATCTTAAGAGACTCTTTATAACAGAAGTATGTTTATAACCGGCTGAAAACGGTGTAATTTGGCTGGATTATTTAAAAAATGGCGGTTGACTTTCGCTTATGATTATGGTTCATTATCAGCCCTAGTCCGTTTAGCTTTTTGAAAATATTTTGGTTTCAGGAATTAAATTTTTACAATTTTTTACCACAAAAAACACAAAATTTACAAATGAGGAACTATGAGGCCGATCATGAAAGGTTTGTGTATTATCGGAATGTGCCTGATTTTATTTTCTACGCCGGTTTTGGCTGAGAGCAAGTATATCAGCGATACTATGAAAATAACAATGAGGACCGGACCGGGGAGTGACCGAAAAATTATATCTTTGCTCACTGTTGGTAAGAAGGTTGAGGTCCTTGAGCCGGGTGATGACTGGACCCTGGTCAGGCTGGACAATGGTAAGGAAGGGTGGGTTTTAAGCCGTTTTCTTACAGATAAAATACCCAGCGATATTGAGTTGGAAATACTGAAAGGCAAACATGAAGCCCTAATGGTTAACTCATTGAAAAATAAGGATGAAAACAGCTTGCTGAAGGCGGAAAATAATGAGTTGAACACGAAAGTTGCCGTGATCACAAAAAAACTTCAAAAGACCAGTGAAGATTATGAAGCCCTCAAAAGAGACTCGAAAGAGTTTTTGAAGCTTCAGTCAAAATTTAAAGAATCGTCTTCAAAACTTGCCGAACAGACAAAAAAAGCAGAAAAATTTGAAGATGAATTAACGAGGATTCTTTGGAACCAGAATATTAAATGGTTTTTGAGCGGAGCAGGCGTACTCATACTCGGTTTTATAATCGGTTTCAGCACCAAACGCCAGCGACGACGTTCATCTTTGCTATAAAAACTTTTTATAATTAAATCTGGAGGTTGTAAATGAATAAATTGGAACTTGTTGAGGCTCTCAGAGAGGATGCAGGGATAACAAAAAACGAGGCGGAAGTGGTTGTGAATCTGGTTTTTGATGAAATGTCAAATGCCATGGCAAATGGTGACAGAGTAGAAATTCGCGGGTTTTGCTCATTTTACGTTAAAAAGTATAAGGCTTACACCGGCAGGAATCCGAAAACCGGTGAAAAAGTTGAGATTAAGCCAAAAAAACTTCCATTTTTCAAGTTCGGCAAGGAACTAAAAGAAAGGGTGGATAAATAAGCAGCGCAGGTAAAAGATTGTAATTTTAAATCAAGAACCTGAAAAGAAATTTAAAACGGTAAAATAAAGAATTCAACCCACGTAAAAATAAAACTAAAGAATCTTTTAATAAAAGAATCAAGTTTGTTCATAAGGATGTTTATACAAAAGCCTGATGTTGCAACTTTACTCCGTTGTGCTCCGTCCTGTAAAGTTTGCGGGAAAATACCCGAAAAGAAAATCATTTCTTATTACCGAACATTTAAAACTAAATACAGAAGAGGTATGTGAAAAAGAGGTTTTGTTATTTTTTTGCTAAACCATGGGAAATAAGCCCCAACAATTTACTGAGTTAAAAAGGGGAAAAACATGACTTCGTATGTTTATGAAAACAAAACCTTGCAAGAAATATAATAAGAATCCTATTCAACTATCCTCGCGAACGGCGAATTTCACAACCCTATCCCAAACTGACCATAAATATTTTATACTTAAAAAATTAAGTTAGGGGCTTCGCCTCAATTGGAATGCTGGAATAATGGAATAATGGAATAATGGGTTCTGGGCCTCCGGCTCGGAGAGATAATGCAATATTGGGTTAATGGTAAAATTTGTTTTGACGATAAAATTAAAAATGGCTAATATCCTTTTAAAACCAACCTTCCAGTATTCCACTATTCCATTATTACATATTCGAGGCAAGTGTTCAAGCCTCAAAAAATATCCTATATTTTCATTAAGTTGTAGAAATTCCGAGACGTTAACCGCTCAGAGGTTCAGGATCGAATAAATAATGCTTAATAATCAATGGGTAACAATTAATAATTAACAATTGATTATTGATTATTAGATCGGGGTTTAGAGTTCAAAGTTAAACGGTTACATGATTAATAAAAAAGGATCCATAAGTATTAAATTAAAATGGCTGCTTAAATGGTTTCTGCCTGCGGCTCTGCTTGTGGGTGGGAGTATGGTGCTTTACTGCCTGTATCTTTCATTTCAAATCGATAAACGATTTTCCG
>CAZDAB010000408.1:0-3492 GCA_964502855.1 uncultured Desulfobacteraceae bacterium
CGTTTTGTTCAAATTTTCGTTTCAACGCCGAACATACCATTCCCCCGTCCCAGGGTCCCCAGTTGATGGCGGTGACCTTGCAATCCGGCCGTGTTAGGGATTCCTGTTGTGCGATCTTGTTTAACACCTCATTGGCCATGGCATAATCCGCCTGACCCTTGTTTCCGATTCGGGCGGTCACGGATGAAAAAAGCACCAGGTATTTGAGAGGATCCTGCCGGGTGGCTTCAAGGAGTACGTTAAGGCCCGTGACCTTGGTGTCGAAAACCCTTTCAAACTGATCCAGGGTTTTATCCATAATGGTGCAATCTTCAAGTATGCCGGCACCGTGAATAATACCTTTGATCGGGCCATGCACGGATCGAACGTCATCTAAAATCGAGGTCACGGTATCAACATCACGAACATCTGCCGAGTAATAGCGCACATGGGCGCAGAGATTTCTGATGGTCTCCAGGTTTTTGGTGATTTCCCGATTCGCCATATGTTTTTTATACGCTTTTTCCAGCTGAACCGGTATAATATTCGTGTTCCCGAATTCATTTTTAAGGATTGCCTTTTTAATGACCGCCTCATCGTGGATTCCGGCAAGCCATTCGGGTTCGGGAGCGGGATCCGATGATCGTCCCATAAGCACTAAAGTCGGTTTTGCATGTTTTGCAAGGGCACAGGCTGCGGATGCGGTCACGCCCCGGGCACCACCGGTAATCACAACAACATCGCCCGGGTCCAGGCTTATTTCTCCCTGGGGATACGGCGAAGATTTTAGTTCTAATATAGATCGAGAATCCGGATCCAGACCCACTTCAACCGGGCCGGAAGGATTGGAATTTAACAGTTCGGACACCACCGCTTTTGCGATCCGGGTGTTCTCTTTCCAATCCGGTGCGAGGTCTATGGCGTGACAGCAGACATTTTCCCATTCAAGGGATGCGGTTTTGGCGAGACCGGCCAGACCCCCCTGCAGCGGGATGCTCATGCCCCGGCCTTTAAATCCAAAAGCGCCGTCCAGGCGGGTTATGGTGGCAAACAGGGCGCCGCCCTTTGCACCTGAATCAATAAGATCCGAACCGAGCCGCTTTGTCAGTAAAAAGGAATGTTTTAAAAAACGTTCATCCGTCATCTGGTTTTCAGCCACCATGACCAGTCCGGCAGCGTTCTTTACCGATGTTTGACCGGTTGCCATATCTGAAACCATCTGTTTTGATAAAAGCACCGCATCCATGTTCCGGGACAAAAATTCTTGCGCAATGGCTTCCGAAAGTCCGGTTCCATCATCCGTGATAAACACCTTGTGGTTGGCAGGCAGTGAGAGTCGGACATTTTCAACAAAGGGTTGTTCAACAACAGATACCACTTTTCTGCCGATTGGGGTGGCCAGGTGTCGGGGGGAACTGTCAGGTTCGTCCGGGGATATGGGTGCCGGTGGTTCCGGAATCGTATCCGTATGAGAATCTGAAGACGTCGGTGACATTTGGGATTTCGGTATTTGGGGTGTTTCGGCTCCGGCCAGGTATTCCACGATCTGGCCGAGTGTTTTCAGGCTTCCCATGATTTCGGGAGAGATGGCCGGGAGGTTGGGAATCTGTTCTTCAAGGGTAGACAGTATTTCCACCCGTTTGATGGAATCGATACCCAGGTCGGACTCGATATCCATATCCATGCCCAGCATTTCGGTGGGATAGCCCGTTAACCGGCTTACGGTTTCCAGCATGCGGTTTTCTATTTCTTGATGATCGTTCGTTAATGATTCCGCGTCTTTTGTTTCCGGAACCGGGGGGACCTCACTGTCCGGAGTTGCGGCCAGGTATTCCACGATCTGGCCGAGTGTTTTCAGGCTTCCCATGATTTCGGGAGAGATGGCCGGGAGGTTGGGAATCTGTTCTTCAAGGGTAGACAGTATTTCCACCCGTTTGATGGAATCGATACCCAGGTCGGACTCGATATCCATATCCATGCCCAGCATTTCGGTGGGATAGCCCGTTAACCGGCTTACGGTTTCCAGCATGCGGTTTTCTATTTGTTCTTGAGCGGTGTCTGACGCTTTAAGATATTTGTCCGCGGGGGTTAACTCGGATTCTTGAACAAAAGCCTCCGGTGTACGCGGATCAGAAGGCACCGGTGATGCAATGGGATCCGACACAGACTGGAGGGCAGGTTGCGTATCCGTGATTTTCGAAGCGTCATCAGTTTTATCAAAACCGGTCAGCGGCTCAACCGATTCGGGCAGTTGTTGTCTTAAGGGTTCAAAGCTAATTCCCGATGGTTTTATATCTATTTGAATTCCCATGGAAGCCGCGGCCAACCGCTGAGTATTTTCCATCATATTCTGCAAGGTTCTTGCTGCCTGCATCTGGGTTTCTAAAAACTTTTGATGGGTTTGGGCGGTTTGCATCTGAATGGCCTGCATGGATTTCAGACCTTCCTGAACGATATTTAATGCATCGGGTATGAAATTTTTTGGGTGCTGTCTGTTTTTCATGGCGTCTTGTTTTTCGTCTAATTTTCCGGAGTGATATCCAGTGGTTTTCGGGGTATCACCGGGCTGATTAGATGTATTGAGCGGCATGTTTTTGGGTTCAATGGCGGGTATTTCGTGCGCCGTGGTCTGTGATCTAACCTCTCTGCTCTCTGCTCTAACCTCTCTGCCCTGTGTTTTGACTTCTGACTTCTGACTTCTGACTTCTAACGGGTGTGCCCTGTAATTCACCCCTGCAATGGGAATGCTCATACGCTGTTTTCTGGTTTCAGTGTAGGGTTCTTCCCACAGGCTTAAATCCACGAAATGTCCCAATGATGCCAGGGAACAGAGCGTTTCGGCAAGATCCGCGATTCCGGACCGTTTTCCTTGAGAAGCGTCAAGGGCAATGGCATGAAAATTCTTACCGTTTAATATGGATTTTACCAGACCGGTCAAAACCGATTTCGGGCCCACCTCAACAAACGTTCGTGCGCCCGATTTGAATAGATTATTAATTTCACTAATAAAATCGACAGGAGATAACAGGTGTCCGTGCAGCAATTCTTTTGCTTTTTCAGGATCTGCAGGGTAGGGAGCGCCGGTGGTATTGGAAAATACCGGTAGGTCTGAAGGAACCAAGTCGATTTTTTCTATGGCCTGTGAAAAAGGCTTTTGGGCCTCTTTTACCAAACTGCTGTGAAACGCAGCGGAAACCGGAAGCCGGACGGTTCTGAATCCGTTCTGTCGGCATATTTCTTCGGCCCGTCGGATGGCATCCCTATCGCCCGATAACACTCCCTGGTCGGGGCTGTTTCGATTTGCAAGAATAACACCTGTTTTATTTTTCTCAATCAGATGTTCGAGTTTGTCCAGCGGCCCGATTACCGCCAGCATGCCCCCGGTATTTTGGCCCGCCGCCGCCATTAAGCGGCCCCGGGTAACGGCCAGGTGCAACAAGGTATCCAGATCCATACGGCCGGCAGCGCAAAGGGCCGAAAGTTCTCCAAAGCTGTGCCCGCAGGTGAAATCGG
>CAZDAB010000409.1:0-3478 GCA_964502855.1 uncultured Desulfobacteraceae bacterium
CACGTAAACCTTAACCATCTTGATTACGCCGGGAGGAAGATCATCCCCTTTTTCGAACCGGGTAATATTTTTTTCAAAAGACTTTCTGCAAAGTTCGCATTGGTTCTTATATCGCTCAAGAATATCATGGACCTGTTCGGTCAGCTCGGAGCTTTTAAGTTCAATCCCCTCGATCTGCGCCAGGGGGATCTGGGCCAGCATCCCGGCATCTATGGTGCTCCCTTTTGCAATCAGAACCTTCTTGCCTTTTTTCAGTGGGTTAAGACATTCCTGGCCGGCAAGCAATTTCTCAAGCCGTGTATAAACCACGTCCTTGATGACGGCAAGCTTATCATCTCTGTCTCTTTCAAGAACGGCAACCTTTTTTTCTTCGATAAAACGGGAACGTTCGTCTTTCTCGACACCACGCCGAGAAAACACCTTTGCATCGACGATAGTTCCATGGACACCGGGCGGAACCCGCAAAGAACTATCTTTAACATCTCCCGCTTTTTCGCCAAATATGGCCCTTAAAAGCTTTTCTTCAGGGGAGAGCTGTGTTTCACCTTTGGGCGTAATTTTCCCCACCAGAATATCTCCCGGACTGACTTCAGCGCCAAGCCTGATAATACCGCTTTCATCCAGGTCTTTTAAGGCTTCATCACCTACATTTGGAATGTCGCGGGTGATATCTTCTTTGCCCAGTTTGGTATCTCTGGCCACGACTTCAAACTCTTCGATGTGGACAGATGTATACACACCGTCCCGGTGAAGCCTTTCGCCCACCAGAATCGAATCCTCAAAATTATATCCGCCCCAGGGCATGAACGCCACCATTATGTTTTTGCCCAGGGCAAGCTCTCCCTTTTCCGTCGCAGGCCCGTCCGCAATAATCTCCCCGGCCTTGACTTTTTGTCCTTTTCTGACAATCGGGCGTTGATTGAAGCATGTATTCTGATTGCTCCGTATAAATTTTGAAAGCTGGTAAACCGTTACGGGAATTTCTGAATTTTTATCGTCTTCGGGCTCATGTTTGAGAACAATGCGGGAAGCCTCAACGTCTACCACCGTGCCATCACGCTGGGCAACTACCGTAACGCCTGAATCTTTGGCCACCACACCCTCAACACCTGTCCCCACCAAAGGCGCCCGGTTTATAAGCAAAGGAACCGCCTGGCGTTGCATGTTCGATCCCATCAACGCCCGGTTTGCATCATCATTTTCCAGAAACGGAATCAAGGATGCGGAAACGCTCACCAGCTGGTTGGGAGAAATATCCATCAGCTCGATATCTTCGGACCTGGACATCATGAATTCGCCTTCTACCCGTGAGGTGACCAGCGGCTTGACAAATCTTTTATTTTCATCCACAGGCGCATTGGCCTGGGCAATCGGGTGATCCTTTTCTTCAAAGGCACTGAGAAACTTGACATCCTGCAATACAGTTGCATCTTTTACGATACTGTATGGCGTTTCAATAAATCCATATTCATTAACCCTGGCATAAGTACCCAGAGAAACAATAAGGCCGATATTGGGCCCTTCCGGTGTCTCTATGGGACAGATCCGTCCGTAATGTGACGGATGTACATCCCTGACCTCAAAGCCGGCTCGTTCACGGGTTAATCCCCCCGGACCCAGGGCGCTTAGACGCCTCTTATGGGTGGTTTCAGAAAGCGGGTTGGTCTGATCCATGAATTGGCTGAGCTGGCTGGTCCCGAAAAATTCCTTAACAACGGCGGAAACCGGCTTTGAATTTGCGAGGTCGTGCGGCATAAGCGCATCAACTTCCTGGAGACTCATCCGTTCTTTAATAGCGCGTTCCATGCGGACCAGTCCGATACGATACTGGTTTTCCAAAAGTTCACCAACGGCACGCACCCTTCTATTCCCGAGATGATCGATGTCATCAACAGCTCCCTGTGTATCTTTTAGCTTTACAAGGGTTTTAGCCGTGAAGAGTATATCCTCTTTTCTAAGTGTTCTTAAGTCGATGGAAGAGTTAATGCCCAGTCGAAGGTTAATCTTCATGCGGCCGACACCGGAAAGATCATAATAGGAGGATTTGAAAAACATGTGGTCAATAAATTCCTGGGCCACTTCCAGCGTTGCGGGGTTGCCGGGTCGGAGCCTTCGATATATCTCAATAAGCGCGTCCTCTTTTGTTTCGACCTTATCCAAAATCAGGGTTTTGTGAATGGAGTCACTACTGGTTACCCCATCGATGAGAAGCAGTTCAAATTCATTTATACCGGCATCAAGCAGGGCTTGGAAAATCTCTTGGGTAAAAATTTGGTTGCATTTTACAATGGTCTCTCCACTATCAGGATCCACTATTGTTTTTGCAAATACCTTGTTAAAAATATCTTCAACACTTATCGGAATCAATTCCAAGTTAACGGATTTAAGCTTCTTGATTGCGGCTTTGGTAAACACGCGTCCTTTAAGAACAATAGACTCGCCCGTTTCAGGATCTGTAATATCACTGCTGGCACGCTGCCCTCGCAAGGAGTCCGCATTAAACTTCTTGAATATCCGTTTGCCGCGGACAACAAATTTTTCTGTTTCATAAAAATAAAACAGAATGTCTTCGGAACTATATCCAATCGCTTTATAAAGGATTGTAATAGGAAACTTACGCCGCCTGTCAATTCGAATATGGACAATACCTTTGTGATCGATCTCCATATCGATCCATGATCCGCGTACCGGAATGATCCTAGAGGTGTATATCACCTTGCCGCTCGAATGTGTCTTGCCTTTATCATGATTGAAAAACACTCCTGAAGATCTATGGAGCTGGCTTACGACAACACGTTCGGTTCCGTTTATGATAAACGTACCATTGTCGGTCATCAAGGGAATTGTTCCAAAGTAAATCTCCTGCTCTTTGATATCACGAATATTCGTAACTCCTGTATCCTTATCAATATCATATACCACAAGCCTGACAGTAATTCGAACAGGAATTTCGTAGGTCATTCCCCGGTTTATACACTCCTTAATGCCGTGCTTAACCTCGGCGAATCTGTAAGATACAAATTCAAGGGAAGCACTTCCGGTAAAATCCTTTATCGGAAATACAGACTTAAATACAGCCTGCAGGCCGACGTCTTTACGTTTTTCCGGAGGAACATCCATTTGCAAAAACCGGCCGTATGATTCCCGTTGAACCGCGATAAGATCAGGAATATCAATGATCTTTTTTATCTTGCCGAAATTTTTTCTTTTACGCTTATTTGCCAAAATCCTTTCTGACATGGCATCTCCGATATATTATATTTTGGTTGTGGGTTATAGGATCAAGAGTATTTTGCCCTGTGCCCTATAACCCACTCTACCTATCACCTAATTATATATTATTTTATTTCAACCTGAGCACCGGCATCTTCAAGCTGGCTCTTGATTTTTTCAGCATCTTCTTTGGAAATGCCTTCCTTGACGGGCTTTGGAACTTCATCAACCAAGGTTTTGGCATCCTTTAAACCCAGACCTGTAA
>CAZDAB010000410.1:0-3463 GCA_964502855.1 uncultured Desulfobacteraceae bacterium
TTTCATAGATTTTTAAATTGTCAAACTCGACAGCTTAACAAGCGAAATGTAAGCTTAACCACTTTAAAAAGAACTATAATTTCTAAAGAAAAAAAAGCGGATATTTATAAAATGAATGAAAAACGGCATGAGCTGGAATCAAATCACAAAACACGGAATGATATGATTTCACTTCTAAAACATATAGGCAATCTTGACGTTGCGAACACCTACCGGAATTTTCTGAAAGATATGAGGATTAATACACTTAAAATTCCCACGGATAAAGCCGCAGTGCTGATCATCGATCCTCAACGATCCTTTACAAAGGGAGTTTGGATGCAATTAATAGGTTCTAAAGCCGAATTTGAAGTTAAACCGATTCAATTGGCATTCGAAAAATGTGCTCAATTTTTAAATCAAAACCACAATTTCATTGAAACCATGTTTACCAGATGCCCCTTTCCACCGTGTAGCTATGATTGGGACGATGTATTCACCGGTATAATTGATACCCAACAGCTTTATTTCATTAAGCCGGGAAACAGTGTATTATTTCCAACCACAAACGGTTTTCGCGAGTGGGTTGAACACGTTATCGATGATGGCAGGAAGATATTAGTGATAGCAGGATGTACGTTAAATAGTTGTGTCCGGAAATCTTCGATTGAAACACAAAAATATTTCAAAAACCGTGAACTTCAAATTATCGTGGATTTAAGTTTGTCCGGAGCGCGTACAAGCAGATTCATACCGTCTTCATTGTATGGTGGCTCATCCGCGGTTGAATCTGCTATTCGTGAAATGACAGGTGCGGGGGTGCGGGTGACACAATGTGTAGAGTGGATATAACATTGTTGAACCGAAAAAAGTAATATCTATCCCGGATATTTCACGTGTGCGAGACGTTCATTTGCAAGGCATTCAAGGGCTCAGCCGTAGCTGACTACTGCAAGCCCTTGATAACGCCGCAAATGGACGCCTCGCACTCGCCCGAAGGGTGAAAATTTTTGAGAGATTGAACAAGAAAATTTTAGATACGAACTGTCACCTGAAATATAAAAGCAAATTTGTAAATAACAAACGGTTTTCTTTACTAATAGAAAGGCCTCTCGAAAATTTTCATGAAATATTCGGGCTATGTTTTAGGTGACATTATGGAGCAAATGTTTCTCTACCAACAGTGGTTGAGTCAAAGGCTGTATGAATATGTTAACTTGTCCCGACCTCCGAAACTTCGAGGTCGAAAAATCGTCATGTCCCCAAGCCAGTATGGCGCGGTCTTGATGCAGGCCTACTTTGGCAGGGCCTCCCTGAGCTGGATCGCTGAACATGTGGGAATATCTGTGAAGCTGTTGCGGCGCTGGCGCCAGGAACCGCAATTTCTTCTCACCATGGATTGGAGTAAATCCATATTCTCTAACGCTTTTCAGGAAAATCTGACACTAAACGATTATTCTATGGCTCAGTACTATTACATCGCCGCGGAAATTTCGCTGCTGGAAGAGTCCTTGCGCCTAACCGTTCGGGTGCCTCTCAACCGGCGTTTCGTAAAATTAGGCCGGAGGCTTATGAGTCGTCATCGACATGACCTTGATATAAACAACTTTGATCTCCGCCTTTTCCGCCGCCTCTTTCTTTTCTTTCTGGCTCTGGATACTCACTGGCCCGGTTCAACGGGTCATTGTATCAGTGAGGACTTTCTCCCCTTGGCCAAAGATGTGGTTTGGCCACTCCTTAACCAAAAACAATGGATAGGACAAGAACTCAAATCCATACGGCAAACCGCCCCCATCTCTCAGATTCTCATGGAGCTTGACAGCAAATTGAGCGAGACCTTTCAGGACGTTATTTAACCCAGAAAACGGGTTTATCTTGATCGGATATTATTGTTATAGTAGAGTAAAAATAGAGTGGAATAGTGAAATGGTAGAGTAATGGCCCCGGTGAAATAGAAAGATATTATAAACAGGTTCTATTAAAAAAACGTTAATCTCAAAAAGTTATAAAATTTCCAAGACGTTAAATTACTTGGAGGGTTAGGAGGAAATTATGAATAAAAAGGTCGGACCCCGTAAAGACAAACCTGATCCTGAGCGTATGGCGATTCTGCGCGCGCTACCCATTGAAATCAAACAAAAGATCACTGGAGAAGAAGCTCAAGCATTTCTTTATAAAGAAGAATTGCCTGACTCTCTGATGGATAAATTGAAAGATTACATGGTTATTGAAGATAAATAATTCATTAAAAACCCACGACCCAATTGCATGCCTTTTGCTAATAATAAGATTAGAAGGAGAAGTAAAAAAAAAGAAAAGGCATAATATGATCCGCCTGTAACGGTTGAGTCAAAAGCGGCGTTTCCCGGGCAACCCTCCTATGAAATAGTGTCCATGAATATTATATTTGCAATTATTGTTCTGAGTGCCTTTTTATTTGCCGGCTGGCATCAAATTTTCTTTATTCCTGTAAAAGGTGGCCCTTCACCCATGGAGGTACTCTCCAGGGCAATGATCGAATCGGCCACCGGGGCCGTGGAACTGGCCATTGGCCTGGTGGGCGTGATGGCCCTTTTCCTGGGGCTGATGAAAGTGGCCGAAGCCGGCGGCTTGCTCACCATTTTAGCACGGTTGATTCGTCCTCTGATGGTAAAGCTGTTTCCTGATGTTCCGGCTGATCATCCGGCTATGGGCGCCATGATCCTGAATCTTGCGGCCAACATGCTGGGGCTGGGCAACGCCGCCACACCCTTCGGTATCCGGGCCATGCAGGAGCTTGATAAGCTTAACCCTCAACAGGGAACGGCCACCAATGCCATGGCCCTGTTTCTGGCCATCAACACCTCCAGTGTGACCCTCCTGCCCACCGGCGTCATCGCCCTGCGCGCAGCGGCCGGTTCGTCAGATCCGGCCGCCATTTTGCCCACGACCTTGTTTGCCACGATCGGCTCGACCACTGTTGCCGTGGTTGCGGCCAAACTGTATCAAAGATTTTCGCCGCTCACGGTTGATGACGGCGCTGTTTTACAGCAGGCGCCTTCAAATAATGGGGAGAAAACGCCGCTAAAAGACGCTGCACAAGGATATCCTTTATGGGTCAGCCTTGGAGCCCTGACAGCCCTGGTGTCGTTGATACCCGTTGCCGTGGTTTACGGGCGGTCCGTATCACCGTGGATCATACCGTCCCTTATGGTCGGATTTCTGGGTTTCGGCCTGCTACGCCGCGTGCGCGTTTATGAAGTGTTTGTTGAAGGTGCCAAGGACGGGTTCCGGGTGGCCGTTCGAATCATCCCATACTTGGTGGCCATACTGGTGGCTGTGGATATGCTTCGGGCAAGCGGTGTCATGGATGCCGTGGTCGGTGCGATAGGGGGCATTACCGGAAGTTTCGGCCTGCCGGCAGAGGCCCTTCCCATGGCGTTGATGCGACCGCTTTCCGGATCCGGGGCATACGGCATCTTAGCTTCCATCATCAACGATCCGG
>CAZDAB010000411.1:0-3435 GCA_964502855.1 uncultured Desulfobacteraceae bacterium
CCCTGATCCTTGCCAGAAGCTCTGCAAAAGCAAAGGGCTTGACCAGGTAATCGTCCGCTCCCAGGTCAAGACCATGTATGATATCCTCCTTGTCCTCTTTTGCAGTAAGAAAAAGCACAGGGGTTGATATGCCTTTTTGTCTGATAGCCCTAAGGACTTCAAAGCCGTTGATTTCAGGGAGCATCACATCCAGGATTATCAAATCATAGATTTCAGTGGTTGCCATGAACAGCCCCTCTTCGCCCCCGGATACGACATCCGTCATAAAACCTTCTTCCGAAAGTCCTTTCTTAATAAAACGCGCCGTCCCCTTATCATCCTCCACAACAAGAATTCGCATCCATGAATCTCCTAATTGTTTGTGTTGTAATGCACACAGTCCCTAAAACCCATCATTTTTATTCGGTGAAACTTTTTGCTGTTTCACCGGAACCATTACGCCGGCATTTCATCATCCCAATTGGAGCGAAACCCCCAAGTTATATATAGCTAAAAAAATAATTTTCAAAGTTAATAAAAATTAATTTTTTTTTAATGTTCCCGTCACCTTCATCGGTTAAAAAAACAACATTCACCATGATGGGGAGTATCAAAGCCTCTTGGAAGCCTGCTGGTGATCAAATCGAGAAAGCTTGAGTCAACAGCAATGGGATGAGGTCTTGGACAGCCATTGGGTTCCCTCCCTCAAGCGGTTTTTCCGGATTCCGGCTTTCACGGAAATGACGAACAATATGATTTTTCCCCCAATTTTTTTCTTAGAGACGACTAAAACAGGAATTTATTAAGGTTGACCTATCAAAATCAAAAACTTCGATTAAACCATTATTTTTTCTTTTCATATATACTTGTACTCGTTTTGTGTGAGAAATACCTTTCGCTGATTCCTTTTTCGGATCTCAGAACCAGCCTCTTTGCTCTGATGGTATGGCTTACCTATGGCTTTATCTATCTGCTTCCCAGCCTTTCTATCACCAAATTGACACATTGGGTCTTGGGTTTGGTTTCCGGAAAACAGATGCGCTCCGGCTGGATGTCTTATGTGGTGTATGCCGTTGCTCTGGGAACCACTACGGCCACCGCTATCCTTGTGTATTCTGATCGAAGCCTTTACCAGTTGTACGGGTTTCATCTCAACGGTTTTGTATGGAACCTTCTGACCACCCGCGGTGGGATCGAATCGTTAGGGGGAAGTGACGCCACAATGGTGACCTACTTGGCTATATTTGCAGGCTTCGGTGTGGCCCAGATGGCTTTGTTTTGGGGTGCAGGAAAGCTGGTTGCCCCTCGAAAGCAAACAAGGTCGTTCAGACTGCGGAAAGTGTACCGGTACGCCCTGGCATTGCTATTGGTGATGACCTTGAGCGAACGGGTCGTCTATGGTATCAGCCATATTCAGGGCTACCGCTCCGTCCTGGTGGCCTCTGAGGTCTTCCCCTTTTATCAACCCCTGACGTTCAGGTCCCTTGCCAACCGATTTGGGTATCAGGTTCGCCGTGATGCCGGGATTGAGTTCAACACCGATTACTCAACCCTGGTTTACCCCCTTTCTCCCCTAAAGGTCGAAAAACCGCATACCCCCTTGAACATCGTCTGGCTGGTAGCGGAATCCTGGCGTTCGGACATGCTTGATCCCGAGATCATGCCGACTACCTGGGCCTTTGCTCAGCAAGGCGTCCGGTTTGCTCAGCACTACAGCGGCGGGATCGGGACCCGCATGGGTTTGTTCACCATGTTTTACGGGCTTTACGGTCCCTATTGGTTTCCTTTCTTAAACGAGAGAAAAGGCCCGGTGATCATGGCTGTTCTCCAGGATCAAGACTATCAGTTGGGACTGTACACAAGCGCAAAGTTTTCATACCCCGAATTCGACAAGACCATTTTTTCCCATGTTCCAAACCGCTTTCTTCACGAGTTCAGCTCCGATGCCGGATGGAAAAGCGATCGGAAAAACGTCACCGATATGCTCTCTTTCATCAAAAACCGGGACCAATCCCGCCCTTTTATGTCATTCATGTTTTTTGAATCGCCCCACGCACGATATTATTTCCCCGAAAAAAGCGTCATTCGGAATGATTACTTAAAAGAATTCAATTATGCCGGCATGTCCCTGGAAAGAGATATCCGTAAAATTAAAAACCGCTATATCAATTCATGTCATCATCTCGACAGCCAGTTCCAACGAGTGTTCACCTTCCTGAAAAAGGAACATCTCCTCGAAAACACCATCGTTATCATCACCGGAGATCACGGAGAAGAGTTCATGGAAAAGGGGCGATGGGGCCACAATTCGGAGTTTACCGAAGAGCAGATGCGCGTGCCCCTGGTCTTACGGATTCCCAATATCGAACCCACACGTGTGAATCGGATGACCAGCCACCTGGATATCGCACCCACCCTTCTTCCGATTCTGGGTGTCAAAAACCGTCCTGATGAGGTCTCACTCGGCATAAACCTGTTTAGCAAAGAAGCACCCGCCTATATCATTGCCACCGACTGGGATCGTATTTGTTATATTTCGCAGAACTACAAAGAAATTTTTCCCTTTAGGGCCTCTAATTTTCAAACCCGGATTACTACCCGAAAAGATGTACCTGTAGATGATCCGGAGAATGTCATTGTCGAGACGCAAGACGACCTGAAACAGATCATGCAAAATCTGGGACGGTTTAAGAAAAAAAAAGAAGCCTAACTCCTTGCCATGGGAATGGATTAGTACTGTCGATTTGAGCTTTTCCGATTATTTTCACCGGAATCGGTTCCGAAGAGGGCAGGCACTGTGTCCTACCATAGTGTCATGTCAACATAATATTATTGGGAAAATAGGTTAATTTTTATCTTGACAAATAGTATATTTCCTCAAGGCAATTTTTATCATGCCACCCTAAACCTTGAGGAAAGCTATGAAAAAGTACATTGTTCGGTTATTCACTGAGGAACGTGAGACTTTAATGAAATTGATATAGCATGCACAGATGGTTTGACCATGCCTCTGGTTTTACCACTTTTTTCTATCGTTTGATTTTCACTATTAAACAGGCATTTAAGGATTCCCGCTTTGTGCTTCACGCCATCGGCAAGTTAAGGCGTTTTTGGCTGGTTCATTTCCGCAAGGAATATGTTCAGCACAAACTTCTTGTCCGTAAAGGCGATTGCCATCAATGCGGCACCTGCTGTAACCTGCTCTTTATCTGTCCGATGCTGACAAAACAAGGGAGATGTTTTGTCTACGGTTCCTACCGGCCGCAAGCCTGCAAGGTCTTCCCAATAGATCGGCGGGATATAGATAAAGTAAAACTTTGCTGCGGTCAATGCGGGTAACGTTTCAACAACGGATATTTTGAAAATACCACTCAAGAAAAGGGAGTTATTTCAGCCTGTTGCTTTTTTTGAGATAGCGCGCCGTTAAGTATCCAAAAGCAATCAGTAAAAATACAA
>CAZDAB010000412.1:0-3432 GCA_964502855.1 uncultured Desulfobacteraceae bacterium
TCGATATTCTTGGATTCTAAGTTCTTTGGCATGATGTTTCCTTTCCGACGGGTTCTTGCCCGTCATTGCATGAAATACGCTATCCGGAGACTCTCCTCACAATCACCGCCGTCATTTTCCCCCGGAGACCGCTTTAACGCCCAACGTTTTCTGTGTATGGCAAACTCCTTAAAGCGCTGGGCCATTCCTCTGCCGGAATGGCAACCCAAGCGAATCGATCCAACCGTGCCAGACGCATCCGATGCAGTTATTTGAAATCATTCGAAAAATGAAAAAGGGGAAGGATACTCTTGTATTTCGTTCATTTCTTTAATGTCCCATTAAACGAATAGTCTTTTTCTGTATCGCTAAGCCAACCCTTTTTACTCCAGCGATAATTTACTTCAATGGAATCTCCATGAACGATTCCACGCCATTTAATTTTGCCTTGTTTTGGGTTCACGGTTTCGGCTTCGAAATAAATCTTATCCTCTTCTGCTCTAGCGGTATACACTCCTTCATTAAAACCTCTTTGACCATAACCGATCGAGTGAAATTTACCGTCCATAAACTTAAGTTCGTCTTCTTTAACAGCTTTTCTGTGTTTCTCTATGGATTGACCAACAAAAACTTTACCATATAGAAGACCTTCTTGAGCGATAACAATCGTAATGCTGAACAGAATTACAAGGCTAAGAGTGAAAAGCAATAATTGACATATTTTTAACCTGTTTGTCATGTGTCAAACCCTCCGTATTTTTTAATGGTTAGGGATGTGCCGGGTTCTTTTGCGCCTAACGGCATCAATGGCCTCCATTCCTTCCGAACGGGAAACCGTGTGGATTTCAATTTGCGGCGGTTCGCATAAAAGGCTCTTTGTTCCAAGCAAAACGCTGAATAAGTCTGACCTTATATGATGGTCCAGATCTTGGCGGGTTTCCCATTCCGAAATCAGGTTGAAAACATTCTTGTCTTCGATATCACAGAAGATGCCATAGCTCAGATATCCACTTTCTTTTCTCGGTGGCTCAATCATTGATAAAAGCGTTTGCATAACCTCTTTCTGCTTTTCCGGAAGTACGTTCATGATTATTCTGACTACGATCATTGCGGCCACCTATCGGCAATGCCAGCCTTTAAAGGTTGGCAGAACCATCAGTAATTTTGGAACCCTTTGCTTATAAAATACTTTTTATAAATTCAATTTTTGTGCCAGGTTTATAACACTCAGGGTCATGTCACCCATCATTTTGATTTATAAGAATAATTAGTTTAAAAAGCACTTTCAGGGCAGTTATTAACCGCCATATAAAAAGGTCATATTTGCCCAAGTGGTCATATATGACCCTTTTTCAGATCTTCTTGGTGTTATGGGTGGCAAATGATAAGGGCAGATTGAAATTGGGATGAGAATTTATGGTTTTCGGATGTCAAATTTACGCATACGAGCGCGCAAGGTGCTGCGGTTGAGCCCAAGGATTTCAGCCGCACTGTTTTTTCCGCTTACTTTCCACTGGGTCTGCTCAAGCACCCGAATAATATGGTCGCGTTCAACCGCTTCCAAAGTTTTTTGGCTGGTACTTAAATCCTTGAACGGCTTCTTGAGTTCATCAACCAGGCGCAGCTTGGGACCCGACGAGTTGATCGCCGCACGTTCAAGGACGTTCTCCAACTCCCGAACATTTCCAGGCCAGTGATAATTTTGTAGGGCATTCATCACGCTTGCCGGAATGATTTCAATGGTCTTGCCCATTCGCTTGGAAATTTTTTTGACGTAAAAATCCACAAGAAGCGGTATGTCTTCCATGCGATCCCGGAGCGGCGGCATGGTAATCGGAAAAATATTTAACCGGTACCAGAGATCGTCACGGAAACGGCCCTTGCGGACTTCTTCTTCCAGATTACGATTTGTGGCGGCAATAATCCGTGAATCGACTTTGATGGTTCGGGAACTGCCCAACCGTTCAAACTCGCCATCCTGGATTACTCTGAGCAGCTTTGGTTGTAATTCCAGAGGTAATTCGCCGATTTCATCCAGAAAAATGGTAGCACCGGCGGCGACCTCAAATCGCCCAAGATGTCTGGAATGAGATCCGGTGAAAGAGCCTTTCTCATGACCGAACAATTCGCTTTCGATGAGGTTTGAGGGCAATGCGGCGCAATTTACCTTTACCAAAGCCCGATTTTTGCGCAAGCTCAAGCCGTGAATAGCCCGGGCGACCAACTCTTTGCCGGTTCCTGTCTCACCAAGAACCAATACGATGGTATTGCTGCCGGCAATTTGTTCAACTTTATAGAGCACGTATTTGAGCCCGTCACTTTGACCGATAATGTTCTCATGGTTGTATTCCAGTTTAATTTCTTCTTGTAGATATGCTCTTTCCGCTTCCAGTTGATCTTTTAACTTTTTTATTTCGGAAAGAGCGGTTTCAGCTATTTGTTTTTTTTTTTCCGCCTCTTCCCTTGCGATGATAAGTTCGGCCGTTCGTTTTTTAACAAGCTCTTCAAGATCTCTTTTATAATATTCCCGGTCAGTCACATCCTCAATGGCCAAAAGGATCAATTGGGTTTGGTTCGACTTTCTGTAAATCCGTCTGGCGTTTAAATGCATTATCTTTCGGCCGATGGTCTCAAAGTTATGTTCCACTTCAAAGTCATTGAATACGGAATTTTCAGGAAGGATATCTTCAAGCAATTCTCTGAGCTTTGGGATGTTCCATTGCCGGTTGCCAAGATCATATATTAATATCCCCTCTGTCTCATCCGGTTTGACGTTGAACGTCTGGTAAAAGGAATGATTGGCTTTTACAACCTTCAAATCAGAATCAAGCACCACTAAAGGTTCACGAATCGAACCCAGGAAATTGTCAAAAACTTCAATAGAGGTTTGTAACCTTTGTTTATCGTACCCAGACTTTTTAAATTTTTGTTTCATTTTTCCAGATGCCAGATGATTGATTGCTGTTCATTGGGAAAGTCTGCACTCTATTTTGATCGTTTTGTGAACTTGCTTAGAAAAAACACCAAGAAGCTACACAACCGTGTCATATTCCTTGATTGGTTTATATGAATTATAAAAAATGTATTTTAAACGATCAATAAAAAATTTTGTTAATTTTTAAAAGATGTTATAGAGGGCTAAAGCATGGCAAGAATGCTAACAAGTGCCCATCCAGAAACGGCATCTTTCGGCCCAGGACTGCGTTCTCGCTTTTCTGCAATCCTCGGAATAGGCCTGCTATGCCTGCGGTTGCAGAAAGCGCTCGGGCCTTATCCTGAACAAAAATCTACCATTTCTGGATGGGCACTAACAAATTGAACGATCTTTTCTCCATCTTAAAACGGCTCTCAATCCTTCCTGTGCGACTCTTTTACCTTGGAGTTCGTAAAACATGCCAAAATTTAAAGCATTTATTACATCAATGTTCCTCTCCTTGGCATTCGCAAAAGGTT
>CAZDAB010000413.1:0-3432 GCA_964502855.1 uncultured Desulfobacteraceae bacterium
ACCCAAATAGGGCCTAAAAGTCCATTTTTGCCACCTGTTACAAGGGCTGTTTTGCCTGATAGGTCAAAAATCATCGAATATCCCCTTTCTTATCTCTTAATCTTTGTTTTACCTCTTCCTCTAAAGAATCTGCAATTTTTTTAGCTTTATTTTCGACAACCCCTTTTAATGGTAAATAAAACATAAAAATTACAACTAAGAAAAAAATCGGCCACCTCAAAGCAATTAACAAATCAACTATCTCTTTCATCTAATATCCTCCTTTTGTAAAGCAATCCCGGTTGACAGATCGTTTATAAGCCTTTTCCCGACAATATTGTCCATTTCAGACGGTTTTAAGCCATCAGCCGGGGATTTTAGACATAAAAACTCACGTTTTATAACCTCACCGGCCATCATTTGGCGATTTACATAGATAGATTTACCCATTTTACGGATAAAACCGCCAGTTTCTTCCGGTAAAACCTGTTTATCACGTTTGCCGAGCATAACATTAATACGTTTCAAGTCTTGGCAAATCAATTCAAGGCCCCTGGGTTCCATGCTAAAGCCGTGGTCAGTTCCACGAGCCCCACGGTTTAACGTAAAGTGTACCTCAAATACAGACGCCCCAAGAGTCCTGGCAACCATTATTGGAAGTATTCCAGGGTGATGAGAAGAAAAACCGATAAGATTATGAGTGAAATATTCCCTCATATTAGCAATTACTCGCAGATTAAGCATAGGGTCGGTGTTCGGATATGTCGAAATGCAGTGCAAAAAGCAAAAATTTTGGTTAATAGGGTAAATTTCACTAAAAATAGTATTCATATCGTTAATTGTGGCCCCGCCAGTTGAAATTATCATGGGTTGTCCATACTCGGCCACTTTTCTGATGAGAGGCAGGTTTGATACGTCGCAAGATGCAATTTTCCATAGCGGAACCCCGAGATCATACAAAAACTCGGCGGAATCTTCTTCAAATGGTGTTGCAAAGAAAATAACGCCGTATTTCTCAGCAATTATCTTAAATCTGAGAAATTCTTTCCTGCCGAACCAGTCAAGATATTCCCGATGCTCTCCATAGGTCTTGCCATAGGACAAATCATTGTCATACGATCTTGCAAGAGCCGATTTCGTGAACATCTTTTTGTTGTTTCGCTTCTGCATCTTAACGGCGCTCACACCACACTTAGCCGCTTCAATAATCATCTGTTCACACAAATCGGGATCTCCCATGTGATTTGCCCCTATCTCAGCAATTACAAAAACATCATTGTCAGTTATGGTTCTGTTTCCAATCTTTAATTTACGCATAACACCTCCTTTAAATTGATATTAACCCCCTCGTCTCATAAATAGACTCCTTTAACCTCCCCTCCGGGTTCATCGCCATTAAAGCCACGGCATTAAATGACGCCATTAACGGATCAATCTTAGCTGTCCCGCTGGCTTGCTTCGTGATATAAAGATTGTTACCCCTAACCTCGCACCGGGCATTCCCTACACACCAGGACATTAACGGCTGGCCACCATGGATCAATCGCTTGCCTCCCTCCTCCGTCCCGGCTACCCTGCGCTCCATTGTCTTAATCGCCCCGCTTAATCTCCAACCCTGAGGAATACCCACAACCCTATCGCTTTCTTTAGCTTTTGGATTAATATAAGATAGTTCCCTTGATTCTATCTCGTCAATAATATCCCCAATGCCAATAGGATCAACGCCGATCCGGTCTAAAAGGCCACTTTCTTCGCACATCATAATAATATCGCCTACCTGCTTAACATCCTGGCCGATATTCTTCACAATTACTAAATCACCATCCTTTTCAAAATCTCTGTATTTAGGTGCTTCTGACTTCCTGCGTTCAAGAGCTATCGGATGCGCCCAGGCTTTTGTCCATAATAACCAGTCCCGCGTTTCGGCATGACGACCCAAAACAGCCAAACCCAAAAGATCGTCAAGACCACCACCATCAATACCAATTACGACAACCTCACATTGTTCAAGGATGCTCTCAAGCGTAACATTTCCCGCTGATGTTTCCCAAAAATCAGCACCGGCCCACCTCTGGCTTTTAAGAGAATAACCCATTTGCACGTTCAAATGTTTTGCAAGAAATCCCATCATAGATTCAGCGCCGGATTCTTCTGCTTTCTTAAATTCTCTTATGATGAATTCTTCATCAACCGAAGCTCCCAAATTCGGATTAGTTATATAAAAATATTTAGGATCTAAATATTTCTTTTCCTTTATAAATTCTTCTGGAAACTCATAAATAACCGGCAAAAACCTATTATCATCTATCCGGCCATCCCGGACCCCACGAGCATAATCTAACTTTTGCTTAAACACACCTGCGGGAGCCTCATCGCTCTGTGTTGATAAATAAATTACAAATCCTTCCGGCCTGGAAGCAAGACCACCACACGCCTCCCTTAACATATTCTCGGCATTAGCTTTTTTCCCAAATAACCACAATTCGTCAATCAAAACACCAGTTGCTTTTTTACCCCCAACCGTCTCCGAATCTGCTGCAACAACTTTTAAAGTAGCATTTGTCAGTCTATGGGTAATTTGCCTGTAATGCTCCTGAACGTGCATCAAATCGGATAATTCCTCATCCGCCCTGACAGCGTCCCGGGCAGGGAAAAATGAGTTATTGGCAATTTCAACGGTAGGGGCTAAAACAAGAAATTCGGCAGAATCGCGCCAGTTCCTTACCAAAGCTGTAAGCATGATCGTTGCAGCATCGGTTGATTTTCCATTCTTTTTGCTGATTAATAAAAAAAACTCGGATATAAGCCTTCGGCCGGCATCGGGATCATAAGCCCCAAAAATTGCAGATACAAAATCAATAACCCATTTTCGACTGGCCTGTGCCATAGTGGGATGA
Organism: uncultured Desulfobacteraceae bacterium; assembly: GCA_964502855.1. Taxonomy (GTDB): domain Bacteria; phylum Desulfobacterota; class Desulfobacteria; order Desulfobacterales; family UBA11574; genus S5133MH16. The sequence goes on from CAZDAB010000413.1 coordinate 2,877, forward strand.
TTAAGAACATCCACAAGGATAATCTCATTAAGTACATCAAGGGCAGCCTGAGCCTCTGAAGGAAATAACGGATCAAAGGTAATAAGACTTTCCTGATTTAAAACCCGTTTTTCCCAATCAGGACACGCCGTTGACCAGTTCATTTAACCGCCTTTAATTGTGGTTTTTTCCCAGCTAAAAACTTGCCCGTCCCTGCTCTTTTAGCTTTTGCGTCTTTTTCTGCTGCTGCATTACGGTCCCCAAGTTTATGCACATACCTTGCAGCCGCAATCGCAGCTCGATCTCTACGATCTTTATCGGCCTTAGGATCATTCATAACACTCAACAAATATTCCAGTGGTGTCATGCCAAGATCTTTAGCTTTATCTTGATTACTTTTGATTTTTGAACCTTTCGGCCTACCAGACCCTTTTCTTTTACCTCCCCAAGTAGTCATAATTATTCACCTTTCTTAATACTTGATTTCTTGAAAAACGCACTTTATTTCTAAATGGGAAACCCGGCGGTTACCCGAATCTGTATATCTGGGAAGAATCAAGGGTGCGCCCCTATCCTT
>CAZDAB010000414.1:0-3430 GCA_964502855.1 uncultured Desulfobacteraceae bacterium
GAAATATTGGGTAGGACTGTCACTTGACGGATATGGTATTCATGGAACCAATATTCCTTGGGGAATCGGGCGGCTCGTCAGTCATGGATGCATCCGTCTGTATCCTGAACATATCGCTCTCTTTTTCGAAGAGGTTTGTGTGGGTACACCCTTTGAAATTATTTATGAGCCCGTAAAGATTGGGGTTGTGGACGGAAAGATATTCATTGAGGTTCATCCGGATATTTACGGGAGGATACCGGATATGGCGGCGCATATCAGCCGCCAATTAAAAGAGATGGGCCTTTGGAGCAGCATCTCACATGAAGCGGTTAAGAATGCCCTTCAAAAACAAAGCGGTGTTCCCGTTTGCGTGGGATTTCAAAAGAAGGGAGGTGATGTCTCAATCTCTACGAAAGCGTCGAACTCCTGACAACATTCTGTTTATTTAATACCCAAGGAATAGGAGGAGGAAATTAAATGATTATGCGGAAATATGGATATGGTTTGTTGTGCTTGGTATTATCAATATTTTTGGCGACCACGCTCATAAGCTGTGCCACGTGTCAGCCTGTGAAGGCGTTACAGGATCAGGTTCAGCAGGCTCTTCAAGAGGCTAAGGCGGCCAAGGCGATAGCCCAGGATTGCACACAGAAAGCTGATGCAGATGCTCAACGCGCTGAAAACGCTGCAGACCGAGCCGAAAAAGCGGCCGACGATGCTGCAGCCTCTGCACAAAAGGCGGAAGACATGGCCAATAAAGCAGAAGCCATTTTCAACAAGGCGATGCAGAAATAACTCTTTTCCCCAGACCCGGGGACTGACCTTTGAAGCGCTCCGGGTTTGGGATTAACTAGTGTCCATCCCCAAAAGTATTCTTTCCCATTTGCTTAAAACCCGATTCTATGCTTTCCTGATATTATTTTTCAGATATAATTTTAATATGTTAAAAAATATTTTAGAAAGCAGGACGGGGCAAAAAGCAAATAAGATAATACGTGATTAAACGTCTCGGAAATTTTATTCCGCCAAAAGCGGGATAAATTTGTTTCTCGTATTCCAGCATTAATTTTTATGATAGATTCGGGGAAGAAAAGACTTGCTGGTTTTTTAAGTCGGCCGGAAACCTATAGAAATGAAAGAGTTTTAAAATGGATCCTCAGTATTACATAAGATTGGAAGACAAATTCGGGGCTCACAATTATAAGCCTCTTGACGTGGTGTTGCACCGCGGTGAAGGAGTTTGGGTCTGGGATGTGGAAGGCAAAAAATACATGGACTGCCTTTCAGCTTATTCGGCGGTCAACCAGGGACATTGCCACCCGAAGATCATGAGTGCAATGATCGAACAGTCCCGGAAATTAACCCTGACTTCTCGTGCGTTTCGCAATGATCAATTAGGCCTGCTTTATAAAGAAATCTGTGAACTGACCAACTCTCACAAGATTTTACCCATGAACAGCGGGGCCGAAGCGGTTGAGACGGTCATCAAGGCGGTTCGCAAGTGGGGATACAAGGTAAAAGGTGTCACCAAAGATCAAGCCGAGATCATCGTATGTGAGAATAATTTCCACGGCCGGACCATTACCATTGTTGGGTTCAGCACGGATGTACATTCCCGCGATGGGTTTGGCCCTTTTACCCCGGGTTTTAAAATTATCCCTTTTGGTGATATAACTGCTCTTGAAGCGGCGATAACCACCAACACGGTGGCATTTATGGTGGAACCGATCCAGGGGGAGGCCGGGGTAATTATACCTCCGGAAGGATTTCTAAAAGAGGCCAAGTCTATTTGCGAGAAAAATAACGTGGTTTTGGTCCTGGATGAGATCCAGACCGGATTGGGCCGGACAGGTAAGCTTCTGGCCGAGCAGCATGACGGGATTGAGGCAGATCTAACCCTTATCGGAAAGGCACTTTCCGGGGGGTTTTATCCCATTTCTGCGGTGCTTTCCAACAAAGAGGTCATGGATGTTTTGCGTCCGGGTGAACACGGGAGTACTTTCGGAGGCAACCCTCTGGCCTGTGCCATCGCCAGGACCGCCCTTAAGGTTTTGATTGAAGAGAACATGATCGAAAACGCTGCCGCCATGGGGGAGTATTTCCTGTCCAAGTTGTCACAGATTAAAAATTCATATATAAAGGAAGTCCGGGGTAAGGGGCTCATGCTTGCCGTGGAATTTATTCCGGAGGCCGGTGGAGCGCGACAGTATTGTGAAGCGTTGATGACGCAAGGTCTGCTTTGCAAAGAAACCCATGAAAACGTTATTCGTTTTGCGCCGCCACTGGTCATTAGCAAAAAAGAAATCGACTGGGCCATGGAGAGAATTGAAAAGGTTTTGACCCAAAAATAAACATTCATCAGGGGAATCGTATGGTTGAAAAGGTCATTATAATGGGAGCCGCGGGTCGGGATTTTCACAACTTCAACATCTATTTTAAAAACAATTCCCGGTACAAGGTCATTGCTTTCACGGCGGCTCAGATTCCGGATATAGAAAATCGCCGCTATCCACCTGAGCTTTCGGGAGAGCTTTACCCGGAGGGTATCCCCGTCTATCCGGAAAATCAGCTTGCTGATCTTGTCCAGCAACACAAAGTGGATCTGGTTGCTTTTTCCTACAGCGATATTTCCCACGTGGACCTTATGCATAAGGCTTCTGTGGCCATGGCCTGGGGGGCGGATTTCATACTTATTGGCGCCACATATACGATGCTCAGGTCGGTTAAGCCGGTTGTGGCTATTTGTGCCGTACGGACGGGATGTGGCAAATCACCAACAACCCGCCATGTATGCAAGATCATGAGGAAAATGGGTAAAAGGGTTGTGGTGGTTCGCCATCCAATGCCTTACGGGGATTTGACGAAGCAGATTGTGCAACGCTTTGCCTGTTATGCAGATTTTGAGAAGCATCAGTGTACCATCGAGGAAAGAGAGGAGTATGAGCCCCTGGTAAGTCAAGGTATTGTGGTTTATGCGGGAATCGATTACATTCAAATTCTTAAAGCAGCGGAAAAAGAGGCCGATTTTATTGTATGGGACGGCGGAAACAATGATACGCCTTTTTATTATCCGGATGTTCACATCGTAATATTTGATCCTCATCGAGCAGGAGACGAACTGCTGTATTATCCCGGTGAAACCAACATGATTATGGCAGATATCGCGATAATCAATAAGGTGGACAGTGCGAATACAGACCAGGTGAAACGCGTACGAAAAAACATTGAAAAACATGCTCCAAATGCGGATATTGTGTTAGCTAAATCAGCAGTTTTTGTTGATCATCCTGATCTTATCCGGGGAAAACGTGTTTTGGTCGTTGAAGACGGCCCAACGCTTACTCACGGAGGAATGCCGTTTGGGGCCGGTACTATTGCCGCTAAATTGTATGGAGCAGCAAATATTGTTGACCCCAGACCCTACATTTTCGGAACCATAAAGGATACT
>CAZDAB010000415.1:0-3424 GCA_964502855.1 uncultured Desulfobacteraceae bacterium
TTAGTGCCCTGATTTTATTGAAATTTAAAAATCAAACTGTCAAAGATCAGTTTGACAATAATTCCCATTTAAGTGTGTTTCAAAGCTGTGCTTTTTGCCAAGAAGTGTATCATTTATGGCCCGCCTGAAGATTAACAACGTAAATAAACAGTACATTTTCACCTCGTTCTGTACGATAACCGTTTTGAAATGGGGCCAAAAATTCATCACTCCAAGGTCCCATTGAATGGTCAAACACGTGACCACATACATTCAAAGTGGAATATGGTATAGAAAGTCTTATCACAAAATGCAGCATTTTTTTCCCTTTAATTTTAACCACCTCGCCACTTGCCTTATGAACGATTAGTTGGCCATTAACATCCGGTCGAATGGGGCGAATGGGGGTCTCGGGCCACGCTAACTATTTGATAATTTATAAAAAGAGCTCAAAAAATGGCCGTTTTTTGGTCTTAAGCATACCATTTTGGGTGCAAAATAACATGTCTAAGGGATTTTAAAGATCGTCAAGTTTAATAAACAACAGCAACCTTGCAATATTTCTTTATTCGCCTTCGCCGGAATACCCTGCAGATTGTTGGAGTGAAACGGAAATCCCGCCAGCGGGTAGCTCCATCAAAACAACAAAACCCCACTTCTCTGTGTGAGAAACGGGGTTCATTGTCTGCATCATATCTGTTCTCCCTTATCCTAAATAGTGCCTGAACGAAAACTGTCGTTTTCGCCAATATCTGCGCCTGCCCCGTGGAATGCATAGCCTATTCCTCTGGGGTCAGACTCAAATTTTAACCCGCCACCGAACTTTGGCGGGTTAATCCTCGAAATATCCAATGTATGGATGCCTGTCCCGATGCGTTTTTCATCGGGGTGGTTGATCTTAACGAAAAATCCTAGTTTTTGTTTGGGCACTATAAGTAGAGGAAAAATTCGAACATTCTGAGCAACCTTACTCCTATAAAATTATTTGTCAAGGATTTTAGGATATTAAGAATGATTGCTAAATTTAACAAAACCAACTCATTTCAATTGCATTCACACCCATATTTCATATAACCCATTAAAATCTTGACAATATTCAGATTAAATGAGATACGAAAAAAGCTTTCCAATATCAATATCAATAATATCCGCAGGAGAAACACACCATGGCACTCACGAAAATTCAGATCATAGAATCAATTCACAGTCAAATCGGTTTCACCCAAAAAGGATCCTCAGAAATTGTAGAAACCCTCCTCAAAATCATCAAAAACACATTGGAATCCGGCGAGGATGTCCTGATAAGCGGATTCGGCAAATTCTGTGTAAAGGAAAAGAAGGAACGTAAAGGCAGGAATCCGGCTAGCGGCGACGCAATGATGTTGGCACCCCGGAAGGTTGTTACCTTTAAATGTTCCGGGAAATTGAGGGATAGGATTAACGGCAAGAAGTTGTATTAAAACCAAAAAATAAAATGGGTGTAATATGGGTAATATGACAGTAAGAAAAACCATGTCGGTGTTGCTTTTAATATTCGCGATCATTTTGACAGTTATTATTAAATCCGTTTTTGCTGAAACACGATATGTTTCTGATAAGTTAATCATTTCTGTGCGTGATGGGCCAAACCAAGATGACAATGTTTTAGGATATATTAGGACGGGAACAGCAGTTGATGTGCTTGAAGAGAAAGGACGTTATTTAAGGATTAAGACTGAAGATGGCCTTGAAGGTTGGGTTCAGACACAATATATAATTTCAGAAAAATCTAATGGCCGGATCATTGAGGATTTAAGAAATGAGATAAATGAGTTAAATAAGAAAATTAAGTTTTCAAAGAACGAGCAAGGTTCATTATCAGACAAGTTACTTGTAACAAATCAAATCTATAGAGTTAGGATCAAGGAGTTGGAACAGGAAGTAAATATCAATCAAAAAAATACTGCAAAAGCTAAGAATGAGCTAATAGAGCTTAATAAAAAATATAAAAAACTTCTTAGCAACTCAGAAAATACGGATGAACTGATCAGGAAACTTAAGAAGTCGAAGAAATTAGACTCAAAACTAAAAACTGAAATCAACAATCTAAAAAAAGACCATCAAAATTCCCTAAAATCAGGCATAATCCAGCCGTTTCTTGCAGGAGCAGGGGTCTTCTTCGTAGGATTTATTCTTGGGGGATTAGCAAGAAGGAAGAAGAGCTATAAGTTATATTGATAGGCTTAGAAATTTTATGAATGGCGAATGGGTCTCGGCCACGCTAACTGTCTGATAATTTGTAAAAAGAGCTCAAAAAATGGCCGTTTTTTGTTTTTAAGCATACCATTTTGGGTGCAAAATAACAGGTCTAAGGATTCTTTTTGAAATTAAAAAGAGTCGTTTAAGAAAAATTTAGATCCTATTTTACCTTCTGTTGCTGTTATTATGACTGGTTACCGTGGCCCGACCCAAAATCCATCGCATTGGTTTTCTAATCAATTTTAACGGGCCTTTTATTAAAAATGGCATTAAAAGAATTATATTATAATTTTTAGTGGCTTTGTGGCTGAACGGTTATAATATTTTTAATTTTTTTGTCAGATGTCTGTCTATGCCGCAAGCATAAGCCTCGCTTCTACTATATCCCAAGGTACTTGAATTTTGCCATTTTTAGTCCTGACAATCAACCCGATATGCTCCAATCGCCGCACATCTGTATGAACATTTTTATAATCGCGTGCCAATTGATTAGCCAATGCACGTATGCTCATAGGACCGCTGGTTCGCAGTATTTTCAGCAACACCCACCGTCCTGAAGTAAGGGTTTTAAGCAGTGTTTCCAGGTTTTCAAAGTTCAGCCGGTGCTCGGTTTCTAGTTTCTCGTCCCGTTCTGCACGCTTCCACACATCAATAAAGTCTCTGGCCGTTCTCACAGCGTCGCCTACCCCGATTTTAATTTGTTTCTTCATATTTATCCCTTTCTTGCTTTTTCAATTTCTGCAAGGAAATCTGCTACTAACGTTTCTACATCTTTAAATTGATAAGATTTTTCTTTGCCTTTAATGTGCTTATGATTGCCTTTGCCTGACTCATTGTCGTAACGAACAATACAGGTTCCATCAGAAAGTCCGTAATAAAGGCGGTATTTCAATCCATGGGGTCTATCAGAAGTCTTAGTGGGAAGTTGCCAAAGAACCATCTCCCGGATGGCGCCATCAGCATAAATAAATTTCTCATGATAGATAAGGTTAGCCTTCATATGGTTTTATATACCATATGGTAAACTATAAGTAAACTAAAAATTTTCAAACTTTGATTTGCTTTATTGGCAAATAAAAAAGGCGAGTGGCGGTCGAGATATGCTAAGGATCACCTCAGGTCGTGAGCCAGGTTTGCGCAAGGTGCAAAATTTCCTCCAGCGGAATGGCGGTAATCTTACTGTCAAGCGCATATTTCTGATCCCCGG
>CAZDAB010000416.1:0-3420 GCA_964502855.1 uncultured Desulfobacteraceae bacterium
GTAAGCGGATCCAAAATAAGATTCGGACTTGTCGCGGTTAAGAACGTCGGTGAAAGCGCCATCGAAGCTATCGTCGAGGCCAGAAACCAAGGAGGAAAATTTTCTTCGCTTTTTGAATTCTGTGAACGCGTGGATCTGAAAAAGGTTAACAAACGGGTTATCGAGAGCCTTATTAAATGCGGCGCTTTGGATTCCACCGGAGATTACCGCTCCCGGATGGCGACATCCGTAGAGGACATCCTTGATTATGGACAACGGGTTCAAAGAGAAAAATCGGATCCACAGATGGGTTTGTTTGACATGCCGGGAAGCGGTCCGGCCATTAACTTGCCCACCCTGCCCCAAATCGATGAATGGAATGAAAAACAGCTTTTAGCCCTTGAAAAGGAAGCTCTGGGTTTCTATATCACCGGCCATCCGTTGACCGGCCATGAAGATATTCTGGATAAGTTTTCCAATGCAAACTCCATTGTGCTCAAAGAGAAAAAAGATGGCGATACCGTAAGAATCGGTGGAATCATAAGAACGTTGAAGACCATAAAAACCAAAAAAAGGGGGGATTTGATGGCCTTTGTTACCCTGGAGGACCTGCATGGATCTGTTGAAGCCACGGTTTTTTCTTCACTTTATGTAAAAGTTCATGACCTTTTAACCGATGACCGCCCAATCCTTATCCAGGGGCAGCTGCAAAAGGACGAAAACTCGGTGAAGATATTGGCAGACACGATCATACCCATTGATAAAGCTGAGGAAACATGGACTGCAAGTGTGCATTTTAATCTGGACATAACCCGCACGCAAAGAGAGTTGCTTGTTAAATTAAAGGAGATTTTAAAAAGCCATCCGGGCTCCTGCCGCGCATATATTCATCTGCTCAACCCTGGTAAAACAGAGACCATTGTTGCGCTGTCTAATTCTATAAAATTAAGGGCCGGTCTGCCGCTGACCCGTGAGGTTAATCGATTTCTTGGCTATAATGCCGTAGAAACGGCTTGCAAGCCTGCCGTGTCGCCGGTTAAAATTTAGGCCCCACAAGCCGGCCTCCGGCTCGTAAGCCTACGGCTTGGAGAGAACCAAAAATATTTGCCACCAAGGCACGAAGAAAAAACAAATTCCTTCGTGTCTTTGTGCCTTGGTGGCGAGAAGAAAAAAGTTATGCCTTAAAAAGCACAAAATGGGAGATTTTTCAAAGGCCCGGAGACATAATTCACCATGAAAGTACCTCTGCTCGATTTAAAAGAACAGTATAAATCGATTAAGGAAGAAATCTTAAAGGTTGCTGAGGAAATCTTTGACAGCCAGTATTTTATTCTGGGCCCAAGGGTTGAGGCACTTGAAAAGGATATTGCCGGTTATTGTTCTTCAAGGCATGCCCTGGGAGTTTCATCCGGAACCGACGCCCTCTTGATTTCGCTGATGGCAGCGGATATCGCCTCTCAACACACGGTGATCACAACGCCTTATACCTTTTTCGCTACGGCAGGGTCCATATTTCGTACCGGCGCCCGTCCAATCTTTGTGGATATTGACCCTGACACATATAATATGTCACCGGAAGGCTTGGAGAGGGTCATCGCTTCCATGACCGACAATGAGCTGGCAAGGCTCAAGGCTGTCATACCCGTTCATCTGTATGGCCAATGTGCGGATATGGATCCGATCCTAAAGATTGCCAAGGAACACCATCTGTTTGTTATTGAGGATGCCGCACAGGCCATCGGAGCGGAATACCGGGGTCGGCGGGCAGGATCAATGGGCGATTTAGGCTGCTTCTCTTTTTTCCCATCTAAAAACCTGGGTGCTTTTGGAGACGGAGGCATGGTCACAACCGACTCCGATGAACTTTATGACAAATTGCGCATACTTCGGGTTCATGGCTCCCACCCAAAATATTATCATAAATTGGCCGGCGGGAACTTCCGACTGGACGCGTTCCAGGCCGCGGTCGTTTCCGTAAAACTGAAACACCTTGACAAATGGACAAACGCCCGCCAGGAAAACGCAGGTAAATACAGAGAACTTTTTGCAGATGCGGGAATAGATGATGTGATCAAGCTTCCGGTTGAAAGAGAAGACCGTCACATATACAACCAGTTTGTCATCTGCGTAAAGGATAAAAGAGACGACCTTCGACGGTTTTTAAATGAAGTGGGAGTAGGAACTGAAATTTACTATCCCATTCCCATGCACCTTCAGGAATGTTTTTTGACTCTAAACTACAAAAAGGGAGATTTCCCCGTGGCCGAGCATGCGGCTTTGCATACCGTGGCCCTTCCCATTTATCCTGAGCTTTCGGATGACCAACTGGCATATGTTGTAGAAAAGATTGCGGCCTTCTATAAACTTAAAGGATAAGCTCAGTTATAATTTTTCGAGAATATCCCCCATGTCAGAAGGCATGGGGCCTTCAAAATAAAGCGTCTTTTGGGTTTTCGGGTGGGTAAATTCAAGTCGCCAGGCGTGTAGCATCTGCCGTGGAACGGATCCAAACAGATCATATGCGATGCTTTTTCCAGCCTTACGACCGCCGTAGACCGAATCACCGACAACCGGATGTTTGATGGCGGCACAGTGGACTCTGATCTGGTGAGTCCGCCCTGTTTTGAGATCAATCTCAACCAGGGTGGCCTGTGCAAACCGTTTCCTGACTCGCCAGGTTGTTTCGGCCATGCGACTTTTTCGGCTATGTATCGACATTTTTTTTCTATCAACAGGATGCCGGCCGATGGGAAGTGCCACCCGGCCTGAATCAGATTCCATCCTTCCATAAACAAGGGCCAGGTACTTCTTTTTGATGCTTCTCGATTTAAACTGCAGGGCCAGGTCTTGATGTGCCGCATAATTTTTAGCAACCACCATCACACCGGAGGTGTCCTTGTCGAGTCTGTGTACAATTCCCGGCCTTATTTCTCCACCGATCCCTTCAAGTCCCGGACAATGATAAAGAAGTGCATTCACTAAAGTGCCGCTGTAGTGGCCCGGCGCGGGGTGAACGACGATTCCCGGTGGTTTGTTTATCACGATAATGTCCTCGTCTTCATACAGGATCTCGATGGGAATCGGCTCGGGTTTAAACAATACCGGTTCAGGGGGGGGAATGGTGCCACAAATTTCATCACCTGTCCTTGCCCGATATCCGGGTTTTCTTACACCTCCCTGAACCCGAATTTTTCCATTTCGGATCAGGCTTGCTGCAACAGAACGGGAACAGCCGGGAATGCGGGAGGCAACCAATAGATCCAGGCGTTTTCCCGAATCAGATACATCAACAAAAATTGTAAAGGCACTTGGGTCGTGCATATTTTAAAAAGAAGGGTTGTTAATCGAAATTATCCGCACTTTCGGGTTTTTTAGGGGGGAAAAGGGACTCCATTTCTGAAATAATCGTTTGTTCATCGGTATTTCTGGCCGTGGAAAGTT
>CAZDAB010000417.1:0-3397 GCA_964502855.1 uncultured Desulfobacteraceae bacterium
CGAGAACGCCGCCGGGGGCCGAAAGATGCCGTTTATGGATGGACACTAAATAAGTTTTAATGCCCGTTACAGGGTATAAACCTTGCTTCCCTCAATCACCGTTACGTTGTTCTCTTGAAGTAATTTTACGGCCTCATCGATGGGATCGATTCTAAAAATCATTACCGCATTTTTTCCGCTATGCTGCACAAAAGCATACATATATTCCACATTAATTCCGGCCCGGTGCAAAATATCGAGTATTTTATTCAGGCCTCCGGGCCTGTCTTCAACTTCTACGGCCACCACATCGGTTTTGCTCACGGTAAACCCACGGTTTTTTAATGCGTGTACGGCCTTTTGGTTGTCATTTACGATCAGTCGCAGCACGCCAAAATCGGATGTGTCGGCCAGGGCCAGCGCCCGGATATTGACATCCGCTTCTGCAAGAATCGCTGCAACTTCAGCCAAACGCCCGGCCTTGTTTTCCAAAAATACTGAGATTTGTTCCGCCCGCATTATGTTGCCTCCCTTCTCCTTATCATTTGTGCCTGAACAAATAACCCTAGTTTTCGTTCGGGCACTAACCTTTCCCGTAAAATTCCTGCTCCCAGCAGGACTGATACAAAAGGATCGTTGGTCATTGATTATTAATCATTATTTCCTGACACCTGAATCTCTGAACCCTGATCTAATAATCAATAATCAATTGTTAATTATTAATTGTTAACCATTGATTATTAACCATTGATTATTAACCATTATTTATTCAACCCTGAACCTCGAACTTATATTTTTCGATTATCAATCACCCGAACCGCTTTTCCCTGGCTGCGGGCAATCACCTTGGGTTCCACCAGCTTTACTTTTGCGGAAACCCCGAGATAATCTTTTATATTCTTTGATATTTTTCTTTCCCGCTCCTGCAGGTGTTTGACTTCATCGGAAAACAGACGTTCACCCACCTCCACCAAAACCGTAAGCGTATCCAGATTATCCTTCCGGTCAACCACCAGCTGGTAATACGGCTCCACTTCATCCATTTCCATGAGAACACTTTCAATCTGTGACGGAAACACATTGACACCGCGAATAATCAGCATATCATCTGTACGACCGCTGACCCGGTTCATGCGGATATGGGTCCGGCCGCAGATACACGGTTCCGGATTCAGCGAGGTGATGTCACGAGTTCTGTACCGTATCACCGGAAAAGCTTCCTTGGTTATGGTTGTAAAAACAAGTTCGCCGGTCTCGCCGTAAGGAAGAACTTCTCCGGTTCCCGGATCGATAATTTCAGGAATAAAGTGATCCTCAAATATGTGAAGACCTTTTTTTGCTTCATGACATTCAATGGCAACCCCCGGCCCCATGACCTCGCTTAACCCATAAATATCCACCGCGACTAAATTCAGCTTCCGCTCTATTTCCTCCCGCATTTTCTCAGACCAGGGTTCAGCCCCGAATATTCCGAATTTAAATTTTAAATTTTCAAAAGAAACTCCCATCTCCTCGGCAACTTCCGCCAGGTGAAGTGCATATGAAGGCGTTGCCGTCAATATAGTGGGACCGAAATCCGTCATGATCACAACCTGTCTCTTTGTGTTTCCTCCGGATACCGGAATAACGGAAGCACCGAGTTTCTCCGCACCGTAGTGGATGCCCAACCCTCCTGTAAAAAGCCCATAACCGTAGGCATTGTGAATGATGTCTCCGCGAGTTGCCCCGCCTGCGGCAAGGGAACGGGCCATCAGCTCGGCCCAGGTATTAATATCCCGAGCCGTATAACCCACAACCGTGGGTTTGCCGGTGGTCCCGGAGGAGGCATGAATACGAACCACATTGTCCATGGGAACCGCAAACATTCCAAAGGGATAATTATCACGCAAATCCGCTTTAGTCGTGAAGGGAATTCGTTTTAAATCTTCCAACGACTGGATATCATTGGGCGTGATATGATTTTCTTCAAATTTTTTCCTATAAAAAGGAACATTTGCATAGACACGATCAATGGTGGCCTTGAGCCGTCGCAGTATGATGGCCTCCAGATCTTCCCTTGGCATGGTTTCAAATCCGATGTCGAGAATCATTCCAACACTCCTTTCAAACAATAAAAAAGGCTGCGAGTGAAACTCACAGCCCTTTAAAAAACCATGAGTTCCATTTTATTTCGTCCACCCATGGTTTTGTGTTATGTCAAGTTCGGCATTTTTTACCTTGCCGGCCCATGGATAGACTTCCTAAAAAAGAAGCCTTCCAGGAAGCCCAAAAAACCAAAGTAAAAAAACCGAAACCTCATCTATGGAACCCCTAATATTTATGTAAAATAACCAATAGTTAACTTGAGCGCTCTATAATGGATTAAAAAATATATGTCAAGAAAAAAGATTTACTCTTTTAAACTTCCCTTAAAATCAGGCGTTCGCTTTTCCAGAAACGCCGATGCCCCTTCTTTTGCATCCGGGCTTGTGAAACAGAGGGCAAAGGCATCGATTTCCATGCGGCAGCCGGTGGTAAGGTCCACATTCATACCGTTGTCAATCGCCTGTTTGGCCGCTCGAAGAGAGACTTTCCCCTTTGAAGCAATGGTTTTTGCCGTCTTGATGACGTCATCCATGAGCTGCTCTTGAGAGCAAACCTTGTTTGCTAGCCCTATGTTTTTTGCTTCGGCAGCGGGGATCATCTTACCGGTAAATATCAATTCTTTGGCCATGCTCTCCCCCACGAGTCCGGGCAGCCTCTGAGTTCCGCCAAAGCCCGGAATAATCCCAAGAGTAATTTCCGGCAGACCGAACATAGCGTTTTCAGAAGCGTAGATAAAATCACATGCCATGGCAACCTCACATCCGCCGCCCAGCGCAAAGCCGTTTACCGCCGCGATGACCGGTATGGGCAACTCTTGGAGTTTATTCATCAAGGAAAGTCCCATCTCGGAAAACGATTTTGCTTTGAGGGGGGTAAAGGTTAAAAATTGTTTGATGTCCGCCCCGGCAATAAAAGATTTTTCACCGGCGCCGGTAAGGATAAGCACACGGATGTCCTGGTTTGCATGGGTCTCATCAAGGGCGTTGGAAAACTCTTTAAGCGCTTCCTCATTCAACGCATTTAAAACTTCGGGCCGGTTAAAGGTAATCGTTGCAATGTTTTCCCGGATCTTAAAAATAATCGTGTTGTACGCCATGCTTAACCTCCGTATCCCGCCAACCCCTTTTGTTGGCTCTGTTTTAAAAATGCTGTGGGGTTTATCTCACTGATATACTCCCGGATACCATTTACGATGGCATCGCACATTTGATCCTGATATTTTGAATTGACTAATCTTTTGCAATCCCTTGAATTGCTGATAAAGGCCGTTTCTATTAATATGGCAGGCATCTGGGCGCCTAAAAGAACATAAAACGGCGCCTGCTTTACCCCT
>CAZDAB010000418.1:0-3396 GCA_964502855.1 uncultured Desulfobacteraceae bacterium
CAAATCATCAATTTCTTTAAAATGCCCCAAGGAGAAGTCTTTTGTTCTTCAGAGTGCCGGCGATGATATCCACAAATCGTCAATTTATGGATCGACACTGGCTAAAAAGCATGATTGCTTGGTGTTTCTCACTGTACCTGGAACAAGTACAAATCCTATATTGTACGTAAAGGAAACTTAGATGAAGGAATATTGGATGAACTTTAGAGTACGCTTACTTCTAATCTGCCTTTTTTTTGTTATGTTATCGGCAGTTGGACACAGTGCCGAGAAGAAACAGATTCTTATTCTAAACTCCTATCATAAGGGCTATTCATGGACTGACGGCTTAGTCAAAGGCATAGAAAAGACCCTCACAGAAAAGATAGAAGACTTTGAAATCCTCATAGAATATATGGATACAAAAAGGATTAACACAGATGAATATAAAGAAGCGTTTTTCCGGCTAATGAAAATGAAATATACTAAAATTAATTTGGATATCATTATCGTCTCGGATGACAACGCCTTCCGTTTTGCCGCGAAGTATCATAGATCCCTGTTTGGTAATACACCGATGGTATTTGTGGGTGTTAATCATTTTATCCCCTCAATGATTGACGGACATGAGGAACAAATAACCGGGATCGTGCAGGATGCGGACATCCCTGCCACATTAAACACAGCATTAAAACTTCATCCTAACACCACACAGGTTGCAGTTATATGTGATGCCACCCCAACGGGTCAGGCATACATCAGGCAAGCCGCTGCAGCTGAATCTCAATTTGAAACTCTGAAATTCATATATTTGGATGGCACTGAATTGACAACTTCAGAAATGTTGGCCCGGCTTAGCAGCCTTCCCAATAACAGCATTGCATTATTGTGTATATGGCTGAAGGGCAAGGATGGTGTTTTCGTGCCATGGGAAAGAGGATACCCTGATATTTCAAAAAATTCACCGGTCCCTCTGTATGGTGTTCTTGATTCAATGCTTCAATATGGAATCCTTGGCGGTAAAGTGCAATCCGGAGAATACCATGGTGCAGAGGCAGCTAAAATTGCTCTGAAACTCTTGGAAAGCAAAAAAGTTACAGATATACCCGTGAGGCTGGAAAGCCCGAATACCTATATGTTTAATTATCAGCAATTGAAAAGATGGAACATTCCAAAGACTGCTTTACCCCAAGGAAGTATCATTTTCAACGAACCCCAATCTGTATATTATCAATACAAAAATATGGTTTGGGGCATCATTGGAACCTTTGCGTTCTTGATTGTTGTAATTACGGCCCTTAGCAGTAATATTATTCGCCGCAAGTCGGCGGAAGAGAATCTGCGGGAAAGTGAGCAGAAATACAGATTATTAATAGAAAATCTCCCGGGTACTGTTTTCAGAGGATATAAGGACTGGTCTGTCGAATTCTTTGATAATACGATTGAGATATTCACTGGCTATAATGTTGATGAATTTAATTTCGGGAGAATGAAATGGATTGATATTATTGCTGAGGAAGATATTGACACTGCAAAGCTAAGCTTTATCCAGGCCTTGAAAACAAACAAATCATACATTAGGGAATATAGGATCAAATCCAATGTTGAGGGCATCCATTGGATACAAGAAAGAGGACAAATCGTTTGTGACAATAAAGGCGAGATTGAATATGTGAATGGAGTCTTTTTTGATGTTACAGATCGTAAACAGGCAGAGGACGCGCTGCGGGAGAGCGAGGAACGATTCAAAGACCTGGCCAACTTGCTGCCTCAGCCAATCTGGGAAACGGATTTGGAGGGAAACTTCACATACACCAACCGGGCAGGTTATGAAAGTTTTGGTTATACACCGAATGACATTGAAGAAGGAGTGTCCGTAGCAGACGTCATTATTCCCGAAGATAGAAAAAGGGGGGTTGCGAATTTCGGCAAGACGCTTCAAGGGATAGAGTTCGAGAATCATGAATACACTTGTTTAACAAAAGACGGCAGGAAGTTTCCCGCTTTGATATACAACTCCCCCATTATAAAAGACGGTGAACCCTCCGGGGTAAGGGGAGTTACATTGGACATCACCAACCTCAAGAAGGCGGAAGTAGAGCTGCAACGGTCGGAAATTCGGTATCGAACGCTCTATCAGGAATCAATGCAGAGAGAACAATTATACGAATCCCTCCTTAAATCGGCTCCTGACGCCGTGGCCATCTATAACCTTAATGGCGAGACAACTTATGTCAATCCGGCCTTTACGCAAATCTTTGGTTTCACCATGCAAGATATCAAAGGAAAACAGGTTCCTTTTGTGCCTGAAAGCGAAATGGAAAAAACCATTGCCGGTATTAAACAGGTTCTTGAAGGAGAATCTGTTACCGGTTTTGAGACCAAGAGACGGACTAAAGACGGCAGGGTTTTGGATATAACCTTAAGTTCCGCCTGTTATGATGATCATGAAGGCCATAGAGCAGGAATCGTTGTATTTCTGCGGGATATAACCGAAGCCAAGCAAACCGAGAGACAGCTCCAACAAGTCCAAAAAATGGAATCCATCGGCACACTCGCAGGCGGCATTGCCCATGACTTCAACAACATGCTGGGGATAATAGTGGGTAATACTGAACTGGCAATGGATGATGTTCCGGAGTGGAATCCGGCAAGGCACAATTTGGAAGAGATTCGTATTGCCAGCATGCGCGCCAGAGATGTGGTCAGGCAAATCATGGCCTTTAGCCGCCAAAGTCCACAGGAAATGAAACTGGTTAAGATTAGCCGAATTATCAAAGAATCTCTCGAGTTATTGCGATCTTCAATTCCAACAACAATCGAAATTCACCAGAATATTTCAAGCGAGTCAGATACCGTTCGTGCAGATCCGACACAAATAAATCAGGTCCTCATCAATCTTTGCACCAATGCAGCCCATGCTATGGGAGAAAAAGGGGGTGTTTTAGAGGTTAGCCTTAAAAATATTGAACTGGATGAGTGTTCTGCAATTCATTATCATGACTTATCCCCTGGAAAATATATAAGACTGACCGTAAGTGACACAGGTCATGGTATTGAACCCAAGATCTTGGAACGGATATTCGACCCATATTTTACCACTAAGAAAGTAGGTGAAGGTTCAGGAATGGGGCTTTCTGTGGTTCACGGCATAGTAAAAAGCCACGGCGGTTATTTCTTAGTAGATAGCGAATTAGGGAAAGGGACTACCTTTCAAGTATTTTTCCCCTACATTGAAGATGAGCCGGAACCGCAAATTGAGATTGCAGTTGATATTCCCAGGGGCAAGGAAAGAATACTTTTTGTTGACGATGAAAAGTCTATGGTCGATGCAATTCAACCGATGATAGAACGCCTGGGTTATAAAGTGACTGCAAGGACGAGCAGCATTGAAGCCCTGGAGGCCTTTCGTGCAAA
>CAZDAB010000419.1:0-3371 GCA_964502855.1 uncultured Desulfobacteraceae bacterium
ATTTTCCCGCAGTGGAGAAACTGCCGATACCGTAGTTAAAAGGATGGCGGCAAGATATAGGGAAAAGGCCTTGGTCGTTAGCTCCGACCTGGATATTGTCAATTTTGCGGCGTCCATGGGAACAGCCACAATAAGTTCTCCTGCATTTGAAGAAAAAATCATTATGGCTGTTTATGCGGATACAAAGGGAGTTGTTGCCCAAAAGCAGGGCGGCTGGGTTCCCACCACAAAAAAGAAAGGCCCCAGCAGACGGCTTTCCAAAAGAAAACGACGGAACCGGATTAAAATTAAAAAGCTTTAGTTTCAGAATAGACGGGGTTTTGTTTTCATTGACGCCGGTATCATTATCTGGTACTCACTCAACGATTCTGAATATTTTAACACCTGAATCTTGCAAGTGCTGAGTTTGCCGCATATGGAGATCTTTGAAAAATGTCAATTTTTGTTTAAGTTCAAGACAATTCTGCAGGATAGCAGAATTGGACAGCTGTCAAGCTGCCCGCAAGGGCGAGGGGCATGGACGCTCCGAGTCAACGCGATAATTTTAACCACAGGAATACATTGAGTATTTCGAGGATTAAAATTTGAGCCTGACGCAGAAATTGAGCAAAAAGGGGCGTTTTGCAAAGGTCTCATATGCAAGACTCAGGTAACATCTCGACCGAATAGTTTAGCATATGAACAAAACAGACGACAAATCAGAGATGCAGCGAATCTGCATAATAGACGGACAGGGCGGCGGTATCGGAAGCGCCGTAATAAAAAAACTGAAAGATCAGTTTGGAGAAACCGTTGAAATTATCGCCTTAGGCACCAATGCCATTGCAACGTCTCAGATGCTTAAAGCCAAAGCCAATCGTGGCGCCTCTGGAGAAAATGCTATTGTTCAGACCGCCGGGAAGGTCGATATTATCATTGGTCCGGTAGCTATTATAATGGCGCACTCCATGATGGGAGAAGTGACACCGAAAATGGCGGAGGCAGTGGCAAGCAGCCGGGCAAAAAAACTGCTTATACCCCTTACCCAGGAACATGTTGAAATTGTAGGAATATCTCCAATTCCGCTACCCCATCTTATCGAGGCTCTTATTCAGGAAAATTTAAAAAACTTTTTTGAGCCGCCCTAAAACGGATAAAGCGAAACTAAAAAACAGTAACGGCTTCGTTTTTTAAAACAAATCGATTTCAAACGAAAAATATCACAAAAAAATTAATTACAAAGAAGGAAAAAATACCATGTGTGAAGCAAATGCATATTTAATTCGAGAAAATGAGAAAAAGCTAATTATGGAGGCTGTTGATACGGTCGAACCTGAAGGTAACGGCATTAGACTCGTAAGTATATTTGGAGATCAGAAATTTCTTAAAGCCCACATTCATTCACTGGCTCTTGTGGACCACAACATCTTTCTTAAAGAATAAAATAGGTATCTCAAATTAGTTTTGCTGCCTTCACCAATCGGACTAATGGAGTGATGTTACCTGTGCATTTCGCCCGTTTGCGTGCAAAGATGAACAGGTATGCGCAAGACAGGGGTATAAAAAAATCTTGGAAAAATAATATGGTATAGATGAAAATACTTTTAGCCAAGACCGCGGGTTTCTGCATGGGAGTACGCAGAGCCGTTGAAATGGTTCTGGATGCACCGAGCAAATACGAAAATCCTATCTGCACTTATGGACCGCTTATACACAATTCTCAGGTTCTGAACCTTTTGAAAGAAAAAGGGATATCTGTTTTAAATAATATCCCCGACCACGGATCCGGTACCGTCCTAATCAGGGCCCACGGCGTTCCTCCCGAAACCAAGAATAGTCTTAAAAAGACCGGGTTTAAGATTATTGATTCCACATGCCCTCGGGTTATCAAAGTCCAGACCATCATCCGGAAACATGCAAAACAAGATTATGCATCCATCATTATCGGCGACAAGGATCATCCGGAAGTCATCGGCCTGCTCGGTTACGCAGGGGAAAAAGGCTATGCTGTCGACAATCTTAAGGACCTTGATTCCCTCCCACCCTTTGACAGGGCGATCATTGTTGCACAGACCACCCAGAATACGCTTTTTTTTGAAAAAGTAAAAAGCTGGGCTGTCCAAAAATTCCCCCACTATAAGATCTTTGATACGATCTGTGATTCAACCGCCAGGCGCCAGGCTGAAGTCCATCGCCTGGCGAATATAGTGGATGCCGTCATTGTCGTGGGCGGCCATAACAGCGGGAATACCCAGCGGCTTGCCGAAATTTCAAGGCAAACCGGTAAGCCCACTTATCATATTGAAACAGAATCTGAGCTTGATTTAGACGCACTTTCTTCAATTCGACACATAGGGATAACAGCCGGCGCGTCCACCCCGAACTGGATAATAAAAAGGGTCTATAGAACGCTGGAAGCCATTCCTTTTAAAAAGAAAAAAAGCTGGCGCAGTATCATTTTTGCCATCCAGCGCTCACTTCTTCTCACAAATATCTATGTGGCTATGGGAGCCGGATGCCTGTGCTATGTATGCACAAAACTCCAGGAGATTGCCAACTATTTGCCCAATGTACTTATGGCCATGCTTTATGTCCAGTCCATGCACATTCTCAACAATCTTATCGGCACAAAAGAAGACCGATACAATGATCCTGACAGGTCCTCTTTTTATAACAGAAAAAAGGTCCTGCTGGCACTTCTTGCTTTCTTCGCCGGCGGCGCCGGATTGATGACCGCCTATTCAATGGGACCTGTCCCTTTTTTGGTTCTTTTCGTTATGAGCATAATGGGCCTTTCTTACAATTTGAGACTTCTGCCGGAACGTTTTTTCAACGGCAAGTACCGGAGAATACGGGATATCCCGGGATCCAAAACCATTCTGATTGCAATGGCATGGGGAATCGTTACCGCGGTATTGCCCTCTTTGTCTGCATCGGAACATGTTGGTCTGAGTACCGTATTGGTATTTTTTTGGTCCATAAGCCTTGTTTTTGTGAGAACTGCATTTTTTGATATTCTTGACATGCAGGGGGACCGTATTGTGGGGAAAGAGACAATCCCTATATTGATGGGGGAAAAGCGAGCCCTGCGCCTTTTAAAAACCATACTCATAATAAATATCGGCATCTTGCTTGTATCCAGTACATTTCATTTTATTTCAATCCTTGGATTTGCACTTGCAATCTGCCCGGTTTTTATTTTTATTGTCATGTCAGCCCATGAACTGGGCTATATGCTTCCCGGCACAAGGCTGGAGTTTCTGGTTGAAACGAATTTCATTACGGCAGGTGTTATCACGCTTATCTGGCCTCTGTTTTGCCAAAAGTGCATTTGATGTTAAATAGTGTCCATCCATAAACGGCATCTTTCGGCCCCCGGCGGCGTTCTCGCT
>CAZDAB010000420.1:0-3369 GCA_964502855.1 uncultured Desulfobacteraceae bacterium
TTGAATTCAAGTTGGATAGATTCGACATCCTTCAATTTGTATTTATTTAATCTAAACCACTGATTCATATATAGATCGCTATGTCCACAGTAGTTACTCCAATCTCTGGCAACATGGGCAAGAATAGAATTAGCCTTGAACAACCTGATTAGGTCATCAATCGTCTTTTGCTTGGCCGAAAGTTTTCCCGGCCGTCCATATCCTATCAGACACTGGATATCCTCTTTAACTCTGAGCTTTTTAATTTCTGTTTCAAGATTAGTTTCGCTAATCTAAAAATGACCCCCTAAAGGGCCAAACGACAACCCAAAATTGACCCCCTTGAGCGGATCTCTGGTATAGAGGATTGGAAGATATCAATCCAAAAACTGGAGGTAGAAAGGAGAATGCTCATCGTGGATCAATACAGCTACATTCGGACAGCGTATCGGGTTTATGGAAAAAAGATAAAACAGATTGCCAGGGAGACAGGACATTCAAAAAATACAATTAAGAAGGTGCTGCGGGGAGAATACAGCGGGTACAAGCCAAGGATTGAACAACCGTATCCAATCCTGGGTACCTATCTGAACTTGATCGACCAATGGTTGAAGGATGATAAAAAGCGACCTAAAAAGCAGCGTCATACAGCGGTTCGGGTTTTTAACCGTCTCAAGCAGGAGCATGATTTTGAAGGTGCGGAGACGACTGTCAGGCGATATGTTCGAGAAGCCAAACTGAGATTGGGTGTCGGTGCGCCGCAGGTATTTATTCCGTCAGATCCGCAGACCGGCATTGAAGCCGAGGTGGACTGGGGACGATGCGTTGCGATTTTAGGAGGCATCGAGACCTGGCTAAAGCTTTTTTGCATGCGATCCAAATTTTCCGGCAAGCATTTTGTTCGCTGCTATCCCTGCGAGCGTCAGCAGGCATTATTTGACGGCCACATACGCGGGTTCTCATTTTTTGGCGGTGTTTTTCCGATCCTGATCTATGACAATTTAACAACCGCGGTCCAAAAGATATTAAGCGGCAAAAATCGGATACTTCAGGAATCGTATGACAAGTTCCGTGGTTACTACAATTTTATCCCTCGGTTTTGCAATCGGGGTCAAGGACATGAAAAAGGCGGTGTTGAAGGTCTGGTCGGTTATTCCCGACGCAATTACATGGTTCCTGTTCCGGTCGCCGATTCATTGGAAGATTTGAACAGAAAGCTTTTTCAGGAGTGTCTTTCATATGGCGGCCATCGGATCGCCGGAAGAGAACACACGGTCAATGAGCTGTATGAGAAAGAAAAGGGGCATCTTTTATCCCTTCCGGACATTCCGTTCAGCAACCTTGAGACCGCCGGCGGTAAGGTGGATAAATATGCTACGGTGGTCGTTGATAAGAATCGCTATTCGGTACCGACATCCTATGCCTATTTTAAAGTCAATGTTGTTTTATACGTAGATCGTGTCGAGATATTTTATGGAAGTAAAAAGATTGCATCGCATGATCGGCTTTTCGGCAACAATAAATGGAGTCTTTTGCCAGAGCATTATCTTGAGCTCATTGCCCAGCGGCCACAGGCATTTGAATCGGCACGCGTTATAAGACAATGGCGTCCAAGCTGGCCTTTGTGCCTTGAACAGCTTTTGGATAAACTTTGCCAAAAGCAGGGCCATACCAAAGGTATCAAGGACTTCATTTCGGTTTTAATGCTTTACAAAGAGCATACTGCCGACGATATCGAGTCGGCGGTCGAGAAGGCATTATCGTCGGGAGCCAGCTCCAGCCAGGTCGTCAAACATATTTTAATCCATAAAGAGGGCGACGGCGATCAATCGTTTTCATCCTTGGATAACTGGCAAACCCTGCCGCCTCCGGATGTGTCCGTTTACGGACAGGTTGGAGGTGCTCTATGAATGCGGGGATGAAAGCACTATTAATTGAGAATCTCAAAAAATTAAAGCTGTCGACGATGATCCGCAACCTGGAGGGTCTGATCCGCCAGGCCAAGCAGGAGAAGCTGAGTTATGAGGAATTTCTTTTAAATCTGAGCGAAGCTGAAGTCCAGGCCCGGCAGGAGAATGGTCGTAAAAGAAGGCTGCGGGAAGCCAAATTCCCCATCTTAAAGCCGATGGAGACCTTCAATTTTGACGCAGCGCCGGAACTGGACGTTCGGCTCATGAAGGAGCTTTCAAATTGTGATTACGTCAAAAAGAGCCGCAATATCATTTTTATGGGTAAAAGCGGCGCCGGCAAAACCCATCTTGCCACCGCTCTGGGCATGGAAGCCTGCAAGCAGGGGATCAGAACGCGCTTTGTCACCGGTTGTGGCCTTGCCAATGAGCTCATTGAGGCCAGAGATGAAAAGCTCTTAGGTCGTGCAGTCAAACGGTATGCCGGTTACGGCCTGCTTATTATTGATGAACTGGGGTATGTTCCTTTCTCCAAGGAAGGGGCTCAGCTTATTTTTCAAATATTAGCTGAACGCCACGAAAGAAAGCCGGTCATGATAACTACCAATATGGGCTTTGGAGATTGGACGCAAATATTTGGCGACCCCAGCATGACCGCAGCGCTACTCGATCGTGTAACGCATAAAGCCCATGTGATCAACTGTACCTGGGATAGCTACCGACTAAAGGAAACATTAAAAAGGAGTTCCAAGTGAAGGATATCACTATATACAATACGTTAAAGGGCAGACTGGAAACAGTCAATTTTGATTTTACACATGAAAATACCACCTGGTTTGACGACATTGAGAATTACGATATTTACAGGATCGCGGATGCATTCGGGGGACTCTTGATCCAGGAAACCGGATATACTTATCCGATTTTAATTGGTGATGTATCACGATCCGATATCGGGAATAATCAACAAAAAGCGTTGGAGCTGTTGTCCCAACAAATTTAAATCAGAGCCAATCAAGGCTCGGGATGGGAGTGGCCTGCGGTCGCTGCGCTCCCTCCGGTTACTCCCATCCCGAAGAAAAGAACTGGTTTTATGGCAATAGGCAAATTTATATTTAAATCACAGGGGGGTCAAAATTGGGTTGTCGCAAGGGGTCATTTTTCGGTTGACGTTTCGACAAGATCATCGTCGCCTATGCCATGAATCCAAACAACCAATGTAGGACCAGGAGTCTTCACAGTACTCTCAATAGCTGGAATAAATTTTTTATATTTTTGGGCTTCATCAACTTTATTAAAGTCCAAATATAACCGGCTAATTACATCATTCACAATTGCTCGACATTTAAGCCTTTCAGCAATTTTGATGGCCAATTTGTCTGTATTAATATCATCCTTTGGATATGTTGCTACGCCGTGAGGAGCAATCAATAATAATCGTGGATCGCCAGAAATTGTGTTTATTTTATATTTATTTAATGAT
>CAZDAB010000421.1:0-3367 GCA_964502855.1 uncultured Desulfobacteraceae bacterium
GTATGCCTGCGGTTTTCGCGAACCCTTATGCATCAAGATCTCAGCACATCTCTTCATAAAAAAACGCTCAACTTAAGTTAAAGTCATTTGCCCGGAATATTTTATATGAGCCATTTACAAAACTCCACTCTCTTGCTTCAAAGCGACTTTGATCGTTGCGGCAACGTTTCTTTTTGCTCCAAATACAAAGCGTCTTTTTCTGCTTTTGCCGATTACCCCCAAAAAAAATACGGGGTTTTGAAATCAGCTTGGATACACAAAGGTATTGCCTGCCTTTCACTTACCCTCTTTATCCTGATTGTTACTTCTAATTATGCCTCGGCAGCGGGGAAAATCCCATTGCTTAAGGATGACCCCACAGTGCCGTGGCACATTGTTGCCGACGAAATACATTATGACGATAATGCAAATCAATATATTGCCAAAGGCAATGTAACCATAACAAAACAAGATAAAAATTTAAGCGCCGATTATGTCCGTTTTGATCAAAAAAACATGAAAGCTTTTGCAAACGGCCATGTAATCATGACAGTGGGACAAGATATACTGACCGGAAGCCGAATGGAAATGGATTTGGATTCTGAAACGGGAACGGTATATCATGGAACGATATTTCTTCAAGAAAACCATTTTTATATCAAAGGAGACAAACTTAAAAAGATCGGCAAGGACTCATATACTGCTGATAAAGCCAGTATCACAACCTGTGACGGTGATCGACCGGCATGGAAAATTACAGGTAGAAAACTAAAAATTACAATAGAAGGGTACGGTTTTGTGAAGCATGCAGCGCTTTGGGCCAAAAACATACCGGTACTGTATACTCCGTTTCTTTTTTTTCCTGCAAAGGCTAAACGCCAGTCGGGTTTATTGCCCCCCCAATTTGCTTATTCAGATCGCAAAGGAACAGAATATATTCAGCCATTTTACTGGGCCATAAATCGAAGCTCGGATGCAACGTTCTATGTAGACCACATGACAGATCGTGGGGAAAAATTAGGTCTGGAATACCGTTATGTTTTGGACGAAAGGTCCATGGGAACCCTGATGTATGATTTTTTAAATGACAAAAAAGTAGATGACGGCTCTCCTGGTTCCAGCGAAAAATGGGGGTATGAAGATGACAACTTCCTGCGGCCCAATTCCAACCGCTACTGGTTCAGAATGAAGCAGGATCATGCGTTGCCCTTTGGTTTTTCCTCAAGGCTTGACATAGACATTGTGAGCGATCAGGATTACCTTCTTGAATTCAAACACGGATTAACGGGCTTTAAAAAAACCGATGCTTATTTTCTCAAAACCTTTGGCAGAGACCTGGATGATTATGATGACCCGGTAAGAACCAACAGCCTCAATTTAAACAGGATCTGGCCCGCATACAGCCTCAACGCCGAACTCCTCTGGTATGATAATGTCATAAGCCGTCGCTGGGAAGAAACGGACACAACACTACAGAGATTGCCGTTTATAGAGTTCGATGGGGCAAAACAGAGGATTTTTAGTTCCTCTTTTTATTTTGATCTCGATTCTGAATACACATATTTTTACAGGAAGGACGGTGCAAGGGGCCATCGAATGGATGCGCATCCCAGGTTTTATCTTCCCTATAGGTATAAAAACTATTTCACTATTGAGCCCTCCATAGGTGTGCGGGAGACGGCCTGGCATCTTGATAAAGACGAATACAGCACTTCTGACAAAAAAACACACAACAGACAAATATATGACACAAAATTAGATCTTTTTTCTGAAATTTATCACATATTCAATGTAAAAGGCAAAAGCATCGAGAAAATCAGGCATACAATAAGGCCGCAGATCATCTGGGATTATATCCCTGAAAAAGACCAGGATAAATATCCATTGTTTGACAACTCAGATGGGATTGAAAAACAAAATCAGGATGAATATTCATTATTTGACGGCATCGATCGGATTGAAAAACAAAACCTGGTTACTTATTCCATTACCAACACGTTGACATCAAAATTCAAAGACAATAGACAAAAAAAGGAGGCACATGTAAAGGAGGCACATATATTAGATAAACCCAACGGTCATGAAAATTACAATCCGCCCGGCTATGTCTATAACCAGTTCTGCCGGTTCAAACTGGAACAGAGTTACGATATTAATAAGGAAAAAGACGATGATCCCGAGCCGTTTTCTCCGATTTACGCTGAGCTTGAACTTACTCCGGGCAGATATTTCTCAATAGACGCTGATGCCGAATGGTCCCATTATGACAACGAATTTCGATCCCGCAATGTTGAATTAAACTTATGGGATAACCGCGGGGACAAACTGTTTGTGGAATACCGGGATACCATCGATTCTAGTGAATCGATTTATACCGATCTTCTTTTAAAAGTATCAGACAGGCTTTCGGCATATGCAGAATATGAACGGGATATTTTCAATGGTCAAGTTATAAAGTACGGCCTGGGCTTTTTGTACGAAACGCAATGCTGGTCGTTGGACTTTCATTTGATAAAAGATGAAAGTGATTACAAGTATCTATTTATGATTAATCTTTTTGGAATAGGACAATTCGGCTAATGAACAATAGGGCGCATAATTAACCCCAGCAAATCAGGGGTATAGACTCCTTTCAACCTAAGTGGTTACAAACAATCTTACTGGACATATTCAACCGTATATAATATATGAATAGGCAAATGAAATTATCAAATCTGACATATTCCTGGTATGTCCTGCATACAAAAAGCAGGTTCGAAAACGTGGTAAATGAAGGCCTGATCAAAAAATCGATAGAAGTTTTTCTTCCAAAGGTTCAGGTCAGAAGCAAACGCCGTGATCGAAAGGCTATGATCAGGGTACCACTCTTCCCCGGATATCTGTTTGTAAAAAGCGATCTTAACCCTTATGAACATCTTGAAATTGTAAAAACAGTCGGTGCGGTCCGTTTAATAGGAAACAAAGACGGGCCGATTCCCGTCCCACCCGATACCATAAAATCTTTAGAGATCATGGTCGGAGGAAACAATCCGGTTATAACCGGCACCCGTTTTAAAAAAGGAGACCGGGTGATAGTGGTTTATGGCCCCTTTACCGGTGTGATCGGAACTTTTGTCCGGTACAGGGGAAAAGGGCGTGTAATTGTTAATATCGAAGCGTTGGGGCAGTTTGCCGGGGTAGACGTGAGTGAAGAAGATATTGAAAAACTTCCCGAAATATTATTATAAAACCAAAGAAACTGCTGTTTTTTAAAGCTGGAAAAGAATTAAAAAAACGAGCAAGTTAGTTTGCTTCGCTCACAATTGGAATGATGGAATATTGGAACACTGGAATATTGGGTTATTGTAAAATTCCTCTTCACGGGAATTAAACAGAGGAATATCATCTT
>CAZDAB010000422.1:0-3363 GCA_964502855.1 uncultured Desulfobacteraceae bacterium
TCTTTACCTAATAGCCAGTTCTTTGCCCATGTTTTGAACTCAGGGTTTGGATAGACTTTTAGGGCACATAGAATACCAAAGGCGGTTTTCTGAATGATTAACATTTCTGGGAGTTGCATTTCTTTAACAAGCTCTAGATGGGTAAACCCGAATTTTAAGCCGAAATCAGTTGCCCTTCTTCCTTTTACATGGCATTGGAAAAGCCTTGGGTTTTCTATGTCAGCGTGAATAGGGTTTAACAGCATAGCCAATAGAGGATGATTATATACATGGAACCATCCACTTGAGCATAATGCCCCCCGTCCACGTAAGTTTTTATCTATTGAATACCATTTGCCTAACTGCCATTGAAAACCATTATGTGTCCTCATGTGTTGATCTGTTAATTTATAGTATGGCATCTCTCTACCTTCCTTGTTTTGGTTATGCTGCCTCAAACAAAAAACATTTTGTTGCCATACAATTCATCTCCATATCAACTCTTCTCGGGCTCTCTCCGAATGTTCCTGCCTTTGAAATATACTTGATACTTCGCACCTGCCCAAAATAATCAGCCCACATACCTTTCTTGCAAGAGACCGTTGCATCATTATAAATGAGTTCACCTTTTATAAGAGGAATACTTACTTTACAATGAAAGCATTCGTGGCATCGCCTTTCTTTGATCATGGCTTCTCCTTAAAATATCCCGAATCGCTTTTTCTTATTCGGTACTATAATGGTTTCTTCCTTTGGCTGGTCAAATTTGGGAGATCTGCACTTGGGGCACTGCCAAATGACACTTGCTCTCGCAGTCCACCTGTGCCCGCACTGTAAGCATTCTAACTTTTCAGGTTTTACTTTTTTCATCCTTTCTCCTTTCTAATGCCTTCACCTTGTTTAGCTTTTGTTTATATAGTACGCTATAACCATATCACTATAGTACCACCCCCATCAGAAATGTCAAGCATTATTTTGCCTTTTTTTGAAATTATTTTATCCTTGGGTATATGAATACATATAAGAATATGACACTTTGAACAGTGAATACAATAAAAGTCTGTATTGACACCTTGGATACCCTTAAAATAGGGCAAAATAGGGGTTATTTTGAGAGATATTCTTTGTGTGGAGCATAATGTTTATGAACTGAGGTCGCCCCTCTCAGGGCAAATATGAAGGTTTCTTTATATTATGACTAATCAGCCAAAAAGGTTTATTTGCCTACCAATTTATACATCTACCCACTCATTAGGGTCGGGCAGGTCGGGTCTTTCGAGATTCCACCTTATGCATATTTTTTCAATATCTGCCCAGGCCCGCCAAACATCTTGTATATGCCGTGAGATTTCTTTTGCAAGAAAATATATAAGGGCTTTGGCCTGGTCTTCATTTTCTAAATGAACTATCTTCTTTTCTTCCGGCATTTCCTTGTTTCCTTTTCGTCTCTGTCCATTTTGATATGAATTTTATTGCCTTTAATTTTCATAGTGACTTTATGGACAAGCTGGCAATCACAACATTGTAAATAAAAATGATCATGCTTGTCGAGATCAAACCAGTTCCCACTTTTCCAAAAATGGGGGTATCTCATACTACTTTGCCATTAGAAAGAATGCGTCTATTTTCCACTTCAAAAAATCCGTTGGCTTCTACGTTAATTATAGCAAAACCCCAGTTCCAATCTGAGAAAGGGTTCCAGTCGGGGTGGAGATCAGAAAGGCAACCAAAAGACCATGTTGTAAGCATTACATCATTTATGTCTCTTACCGAATGCTCACTTGTTGAGTGTCCGTGAGCGCAAGCGGCAAAGGTTTTTGTCTTGAGGAATAGCCCTCTTGCCATGTTGACCGCCTTTGATATTGAGGAATATTCATGCCCATGTATAACGGGAAGCTCTCCTGCCATTACTTTTTGGTTGTAGTCAAGAAATTCAATGTGGCGTTCCTCAAAACCAAGCATAGTTTCCATAGCAGCCAATGGCGTTTCGATTAATTCAGGGGCGTGGGCTACATAATATCTCGGTAAGCGAAATTCGTGGTTCCCAGGAAGATAAACAAAAGGTATATTGGGAAATTCTCGCCTTAACCAATCGAGCATATCTATTGTGGCCTCCACCTCTTCCATAAAATCCCTTCGTTCTTTATACCAAAAGCCTATCGCAGCGCAATCTTGAAAGTCGCCATTAAGAAAAAGGCCATCCACTTTTTGTGAATGACCATACTGTACAGCAGCTTCTATGGCTATCGGTTCGTGATAGGGAACGTGCAAATCAGAAAGCACAAGCCACAATCCTGGCGGTAGTTTATAGGGCGTTCTCGTTTTTCTCCATGTCTGAGGCATATAAACGGGGGTATCGAAAAAAAGCGATTTATCTGAAACATTGGCCCGCATACGCTTTCCGTTTTTCCCCCTTATGGTGCGAACCCTACTCCTTATTTTCTCAAGATCGTTCTCAAATAAATCACCATGACGATATAAAATATATCTGGCAATAGCACGATTCCCAAGATTAGGGAACCGCCTTATAGCATCACGAACTATGCCCGTACCTTTTTTATCTCTTGCCATAGTATCATCCCATAAAAGGATTTATAAAACCTTTCGGTTGACCGCGGTAGTTGATCGGTCTTACCTTTATAAAAGCATTGTCCCTGATGGCATCGGCAAGAGATGTCGTCCGGCGTCCACCCCCACTTGCACCGATACAAAAGTCATCATCAATACACATTTCAATATGGGTCATTTTTTGATTATTCCCCCAAAAGGCCAAATTTCCACGCCTCGGGTAAAAGGTTTCCTTCTTAGCCGCTTTAAATTTTAACCATAGATCATTGGCGGTCCAGTCGCCTTTCTCTGGTAAGATCCCCACGCTCTTGAGAAGTTCTACGATAAAGCCCGAGCAATCTATACCGGCAAGCGGGTCATCGCCCCCCCACAAATAAGGAGTACCGTACCACTGCCAAGCTATCTGAATTGCAAGGTTGCGCTTATCAGACATTTTTCTTTTTTCACTCCCTGGCAACAAGCTGTTTTTTAATGAGTTCAATATCCAGGTGTATGGGTTCCAGCTTGTCCATGATCTTGTCCACTGATTTATTTACTTCGTCTTTGCGCTCGGAAAAGGCAACGGTAGTAATAAATCTGCGCGGTAATTCATCTCGGCATTGATTGTGTTTTTCGATAACATTCTTGACCGCTCCGTTCATTTCAGTTTGTTTTCTTTTGACTTGCTCGACTTTAATCTTGATGTTTTCCTCCATTGTCGTCAGCCATTTTTTGAGCAGCCAAAGAATGATTCCGAAACATACAACCGTAATCAAACCAAGCACCAATTTTGTCAGCATATCGGTTGTTGTGGTTTCCATTATTTATTTCCTCTCT
>CAZDAB010000423.1:0-3340 GCA_964502855.1 uncultured Desulfobacteraceae bacterium
AGCGCTGCAATGCCGGCGGAAATCGCGGCATAAAGATTGACCCTTCCGCTTCCCACAAGCCGTACCGCCGAAGTAGAACAGTTCTGCTCATGGTCCGCATGAAGAATCCAAAAAACGTTTAACGCTTTAACAAGATCCTCATCAATTACGTAAGGTTTGACGGGAGTATCAAACATCATGTTCAGGAAATTGGCGCAATAGGAAAGATCCGGCCGGGGATAAACCACCTTATGACCCCTGGATATTTTATAAGACATGGCTGCCATGGTTCTCACTTTAGAGAGCAGACGGGTAACCGTAATGTTTATTTCCTCTTCGATGATCTGGAGTTCGGGGTAAAAGCTTCTTAAAGCGTTTACCATGCCTGAAAGGATTCCCATGGGGTGGGATGCCCTGGGAAAGTTCTGATAAAAAATCTGCATATCCTCATGAACCAGAGAATGGTCATTGAAAAGAATCGAAGTATGCTTGAGTTCATCTCTTGTGGGAAGCCTCCCGTTGATTAATAGAAAGGCTGTCTCAATAAAACTTGAATGCTCGGCCAGCTCTTCAACCGGAATGCCGCGGTAACGCAAAATTCCCTTTTCACCGTCCATGAAAGTGATGGTGCTCATGCAGCTACCGGTATTGGCGTATCCCGGATCGAGGGTAATCAAACCTGTCTTCTGGCGAAGATTTGATATGTCGATGGCCTTTTCCCCTTCGGAACCGACAACAATCGGAAATTCATATGTTTTTCCTTCAAATTCAATCTTGGCATATTCGGTCATGATTCATCCTTATATATGGATCGGTTAACCAATTTAACTTCTTGGAAAATCTACAACTTCTCGAAAATACATGTTATTTAATGGTAACCTGTTTATACCAACAGAATGGAAAAATGGAATGCTGGAATATTGGGAGTAAGGGCGGAAATAAACCATTTTAATTGTAAAAAACTCCTTCAAATCCATCATTCCATTACTCCATCATTCCACTATTCCAATTGGGGCGAAGCCCCTAAGTTTATATATCTGAATATTGTTTTAGGGTCAAGCCACGAGGTCAAATAATTCAGGGCAAATGCATTTGGGTCCCAATACAGGGAGAACGCTCCACGCCGTCGCTACGTCGCACCGAAATTAAATGCGTTTACCCTGTCAACTCATTGAAAGTATAGTTTACTTGGATGCGGGGTCGTGGTAAATATAAATAACGTTCCAGGCTAATTTAACTTCTATCCCTAAAATAATAAGGAGACATCATGTCTTTTAAAGAAAATCTTTTACAGAAGATAAACATCGATAAAATGGCGAAGCAGGTGATTGCCTCCATCGGTCCCCCGGAGAGTGGCCGCAAGGTTGACAAGAAAACCATGCGCAGCCTTCTGGAAATGGCTTCCTATACCTATAGAAGAAAACGCGATCTCGATCTTTTTATCGAGGATGTTGATGCCGAAAAAACCAGGATTCTGGTTTTGGACAATGATCTTGCGATTTACCATACCTCGGTTTATGACGTGGCAATGCGTAAGACCCCTACGGTTAAGGAAATGATGAACCCGTTTAATGTTGTCAAGATATTAAAGGATACGGATGTGGTTATCAGTAAAAAAGAGGAATCTGTAAAAACAATCCAAAAAGAATGTATCGACCGGTTGGATCTCTCCTACGATGAATCCGACCTCGATGAAATAGTAAAGGACGGCACGGCATCCCTGGAAAGAGAATATGCAGACGGAGTTATGGAGTCTATTGACCTTTTTGCCGAAATTCTGGGTTACAGCGCGCCGCCAAAGCCCTTCAGAATAGCTCACCATAAAATTGCGGGCACGTTAACCCAAAAACAAAGCGGGGAGGTTCTGTTCGGCCCCATGGTCCTTTACAGCATCATTCATAACTCTTTGAAATTGATCGAAACGCAGGCAGGAAGTTTTGACAGAGAAAAACTTGAGTTTGTTCAAAAGGTTGCATCAGGAAAGGAACAGGCTTCTTCCGAAGGACCTTTGGTTTTTGAATATTTAAAGCAAACAGCCTTGTTACAAAGCCGTGTTCTTTGATTGGTGTCCATCCATAAATGGTCTTTTTGTCCAATCTCTGCGTTATGCTCAAAAAATAATCCTCGGAATATCAAACATATGCCCGCGGCTATTTTTTTCGAATGCCTTGATCTTGAACAAAAATCCTCATTTATGGATGGACACTGATTGATAAAAAAAGCCTCTTTTTTGTTTCACCGTTTTTATTTTTCCGTCCGCTTCCAGGACATCCAGATATTTGTTCACCTCGTTAATCTGCAATCCTAAAATTTCAGACAGGTCTTTTAACGTACACGGGCGTCTGGCAATGGTGCCTAAAATGGCAGATTCAGTGTCCGTGCGATAGGCAAGAAGATCCTTGCGTTCAGACACATCAGCGATTATGGTTACATTGTCAAGCTGCCAGAAATTCATAATATGTTTAAGCTCCTGCCGGGTGGCCGCACGAACCGTTGAGACCGGTCCGGGCCGATCCAGGGTATTCAGCTGAACCTGGTCCGGTGCGATTTTTTCAATGGCCTGTTTTAAAGCGGTTAATTCATGTTTCGTATCATTCATACCGGGCACGATAAAGATTTCCAGCCAAATTTGCCCGCTATATTCTTTGCGGAACCGGACCAATCCGTCAATAATTGTATCAATTTTTAACCGAGGATAGGGGCGGTTTATCTTCCTGAATATTTTTTCCGTTGCCGCGTCCAGTGACGGCATCACAAGCGCGGCGTCCTTAATATCTTCCCGAACCTGTTTTGTAGAAAATAAGGTGCCGTTTGTCAGTATGGCCACGGGAATATCATGGATATAATTTCTGATAAAATGTAACACGTGCCCGATGTTTGAATTTAAAGTCGGTTCACCTGAACCGGAAAAGGTAATATAGTCCGGTCTTGGATTGTTGGCGAAATAGTCGGTAAGTTCTTCTTCAACCTCGGATAACGGAACATAGTTTTTGCGCGTTACTGTCAAATCGGTTGTTCGACCGCATTCACAGTAGATGCAATTTAATGTGCAGGTTTTCAATGGAACCAAATCCACGCCAAGGGAAATCCCCAACCGCCGTGACGGCACCGGACCGAAAAGGTGATTATATTTCATTGTTTCGTCTTCCTTGATCTTAACGAAAAATCCTAGTTTTTGTTCGGGCACTAAATAGTAACCCAGGTTATGTTTCAGTCCAATTGATATTTTTTCCGTTTGCGCCACAAAGTTGCCGGATCGATACTCAGAACACGAGAGGCCTCTTCGATTGATGATGTGTGCAGCAGCACTTTCTTGATATGAAATTTTTCAGCTTCTGCCAGAGACTGCATTTTTAAAATA
>CAZDAB010000424.1:0-3338 GCA_964502855.1 uncultured Desulfobacteraceae bacterium
TCGATACAGTTCCCGCCGGGACAAGAATATCGCCATTACTCGCTTTTCGCATGCGGTTGATGACCCGGTGGGTGATACGATGTTGGGTTACCAGTAAACTTCCCTTGGAATAGATCATGGGGAAGGAAATGTCTGCTAGGGCTGTGACTTGATCGGACCAGGTTCCGGCTGCATTTACGACATACCTGGTTTCAATGGATTTTTCTTCACAGGTAAGGGTGTCAATTGTTCTCACATGGCAGATCTGCCTATTCCCTATTATAAACTTGACCGCCCGGGTATTGGGCAGGAATTGGCTTCCCAGTTCCTGTGCATGTCCGATATTGTCAAACGTTAAACGGAACGGATCTACGGCAGCATCTTCAACACCGTAAACAGCTATTGTTTTAGGAGACAGACTGGGTTCCAGGTCCCTTGCTGTAATCACGTCCATTGGAACAACGGGAATACCGGCCCGGTCACAAAGACTTGGGAAATCAGATATATAGGATTCATCATCCCCTTCAATCGCAACAAAAAGACCGCCGGTATCTTCAATGCATTGGGGTGCCAGTTGTTTGAGAAGCCGGTTTTCGACCTGACATTCTCTTGCAACTAAAGGATCCACCTCAATGTAACGGGCGCCGCTGTGCAACAGTCCATGGTTCCCGCCGGAAGCGCCGGCATTGAGATCCTCTTTTTCGATCAGGATGCTATGTATGCCTCTTAACGCCAGATCCCGGGCAATACCCGTGCCGGTAATGCCGCCGCCGATAATGAGTACCTGGGTTTTCAATAGAACTCTCCTTTATTAAAACGCTGCCAGAGGAAAAAATCATTATTTGGAAGATATAAGTTTTCACCTGTGATAAAAAACATTCAATGATACTTGATTAATAAACCGTATCTATCATATAAACAAAAGGATGTCACGATAGATTTTCATTATAGAAAATATTATCTTTGAAATTTTCTTTTTCGAATATTTTTTCATTTCTTGGAGGACTAAATGAATCGTTCGACCTACAACAACGAACAATCCCCTGAAATCGGAAACAATTATGCCGACAAAACAATACCGGCAAATGGGAAGTCCACTCTGGTCCGTGATCGGCATGAAAAAATATACCAGTTGATACTTTCCAAAGGGTTTGTCACAATTGAAAGCCTTGCTGAGGAATTCAGGATGACCCCCCAGACAATTCGGCGGGACATCAACATGCTGAGCGATGAAGGCATGATCGTACGCTATCATGGCGGTGCCGGTCCCTCCAGTACTGAAAATGTGGAATATAATCAGCGCAAGGTGTTATATCTGAAAGAAAAACAGGAAATCGCTAAACTGGTTGCCAAACATATTCCCAACAATGCATCACTGTTTATCAATATCGGCACGACCACCGAAGAGATATCAAAGGCACTTTGCAATCACCAGCGCCTGAGAGTCATAACCAACAATTTGAACGTGGCTACAATTCTAAGCCGCAATGAAAATTTCGAAATCATCACCACCGGCGGCTTAATCCGTCATCGCGATGGGGGTATCATTGGCCCGCTGACAATCGATTGTATTCAGCAGTTCCGAGTGGATATCGGCATCATAGGCATCAGCGGCATCGATATGGACGGCACGCTGCTCGATTTCGATTACCGGGAAGTTAGGGCTTCACGGGCCATTATAGATAATTCACGCAAAGTTTTTTTAGCCGCGGATCATACCAAATTCGGCCGCAATGCCATGGTTCACCTGGGAAACATTTCAGATATCGATGCCATGTTTACCGATCGTCAGCCGCCTGCCGCTATAAGAAAAATCCTGAAGGAGGCATCGGTGGAAGTTTATGTCAGCAATACAGGGGAATAATCGTCACGCTGTGACAATTCAACCGCATGATGGTCGAAAATACTTTCAGAAATACAAATTTTTGTTGTAAATTGAATTTTATGTAAATAATTATTCACTTGCGAAAATATTTTGGGTATGCTAGAGGGCTTAAGTCGTTTTTAAAATAAAAATTATATCAGTAGTGTCCGGTTAAGAATCGAATAAATTCAACTGGATATGTCCAGTATCAATTTGGTTTATGTGCTCAGTGGTCGTTAGAGCCTGTAAAATAGGCATTTTCTCAAATAGAGTGATGCTCAAAATCTGTAAAATAGTGTAGAGAGTCAAGTTGATTTTTAGCCTTTTCTTCATTATGGCGACCAAAACATAGGTTGATACCGCAATCCAGATTTGAGTTTTTACCGCATTCTGCGAGGTGCCATAGAAGTTCTTGATTCGTAAATGCTGTTTGATCCATTTGAAGAAGATCTCCACCCGCCATCTGCATCGGTACAGTTCAGCAATCGTTATGGCTGGGAGGGTGAATTGATTAGTGAGAAAGATGAAAGCCCTTCCCTTTTCGACATCAAAGTATTTTATTCGGCGTAGTTTTTCGGGATAATCTTTCTTGCTGTAAAAGCCTGTCAAGGCAACTGTTTGGTCGAATTTGACACCGGTAGATTTATCGACCTTATGTGAATATATCCGGCGCAATCCTGTGTTTGTTTTTGAGCGAGTTACAAATACTGCTAAGCTTTGGTGTAGTTGAAAGAGTCGCTGAAAGTCCAAATAAGCTCGATCCATAACATAGATTGCCCCAGGTTCCGGAACGAGATGGTCAAGGACGTTGACATCATGAACCTTGCCATCGGTGATCCATATGAACGTTGGGATGTCACCCCTCAAATCCAAAAGAGTGTGCAGTTTTATAGCCCCCTTTGTTTTTCGGAAACGAGCCCATGGGAATACTGAAAGACACAGATCAATAATTGTTGCGTCCAGTGCATAAACGGTCTGTTTCAGTTCAAGGCCGAAGTCATCATCAACGTATAGCCGCCGTGCCTCGTCGATTAAGATTTGAGCAACGTCACCGTATATCCGCCAATCCCGTGTTTCGTTTGCATCAGCTAACGTACTGCGAGATACTTTCCCTCGGATCCCCATATGGTAAAGCCTTTCTCGCATGGCTCGAAGGCAGCATTCGATATCGCGGAGACTTTCGCGGTAACTGAGCTGGGCAAATGCCATACATAGAAGCTGGTCATAGCATGCAAAAGAACGAATTCGATAATTACCATTATAGCGATTGACACATTGATGGAATTTCTTCTGGGGGAGAAAGTCCATAACTTGAGAAAAAACGGTTTGCCCCTGATACATAGATACACTCCCTTAGCATTTGTAGTTTGTCTGCCAAGGAGTATGGGGTCAAATTTGAATCAATTTCAAGTCGATCCCTCCAGAAATTACTTGATTCCCATGTTATTTTAAACAGTTAACCCGTTTCTCTTGAAGCTTAACCGGACACTAGTGA
>CAZDAB010000425.1:0-3335 GCA_964502855.1 uncultured Desulfobacteraceae bacterium
CTTTTACCGTAATACTCTGCGGATCCAGCTGGCGTGAGATGGTTACGGCCGTTTTGTTACTCATCCTGCTGGCGTTCAAGCCCTATGGTATTCTTGGGGATGGAGAACCATGAGCTGTTATCGTAACATCTCAATAAATTATGGATTCGGGTCAATATGATTATTTTATACACCAGAACTTATTGAGAAGTTACCTGCGGCGTACATAAATACGCCTCATTCCACGAAATTCGCGACGCCTTTTTATCCCGCCTATGTTTGGCGGGGAAGCTTGAACTTTTTACTTTGCCGTCTCAATTTTGACTTTTTACGAGACCATCATGATTAATTCAAAAACAAAAAATTCTCGATACGGCTTCAATAAAGGGTTAACCCCGGATAAAGTCGGTCTTTTGATGGGTTTATTCCTTTTGTTGCTGCTTCCGCTTCTGGTTCGGCAAAATGACTATATTCTGCAGGTCTTTACCCATGCCCTGCTCCTGGCTACCCTGGCACTTGCCTGGAACATTCTGGGTTTAAGCGGTTCGATTTCCCTTGGACACGCCGCTTTTTTCGGTTCCGGCGCCTATGCTTCGGCCCTTTTAAGTCTTAATTTGGGTCTGTCTCTCTGGATCACCATTCCTTTAGCCGGGTTTATAGCCACGGGACTCGGTTTTATTATGGGTCTGATCTGCATGCGCCTGAGAGGTGCTTATTTTGCCCTGGCAACCCTGGCCTTTATAGAAATTCCCAGAGTTATTACCGATAACTGGGATGAAGTGACCCGCGGTTCTTTAGGACTGGTAGGTCTGCCGGGATTTCCCTCTTTGAACCCGGGTATAGGGCATGTCGATTTTTATTATGGTTTCACGACCTCTTATTATCTTGTGTTTATTTATTTTCTTTTATTACTGGGCCTGGTGGGATTTATCTTTCGTTCCAATCTGGGTCTGGCGCTTCAGGCCATCCGCGAAGAGGAAATCGCTTCCCAAGCCGTGGGCATTGATGCGGACAGATTGCGATTGTTCTCTATGCTGCTCAGTGCCTTTTTCACCGGAATCAGCGGGGCCTGTTATGCACATCTGGTCCGGTATATCAACCCGGGACTGGTCTATGGACTTCATTTCTCCGCCATACCCATGATCTTTGCTATTTGCGGGGGCCGGTTCACCATTATAGGACCTGCTCTGGCAGCGCTAATTATTTATCCATTGGATCAATTCATTTTTCACCCCCTGATTCCGACCGGACATGAATTCCTGTATGGGGCGGTACTCATC
This sequence comes from uncultured Desulfobacteraceae bacterium, assembly GCA_964502855.1. Classification (GTDB taxonomy): domain Bacteria; phylum Desulfobacterota; class Desulfobacteria; order Desulfobacterales; family UBA11574; genus S5133MH16. Next base: position 1,260 of record CAZDAB010000425.1, read on the forward strand.
TTTGCTGTTCTATTCATGCCGGCAGGGTTCTGGGGGAGTATACAAAGAACAGCCGATTGAACGTCTTGGAAATTATGCAATGTAACATCTCTTTTAATGGCAACCTGTTTATGCCATCAGAATGGAATAATGGAATGCTGGAATATTGGGATAAGAGCGGAAATAAACTATTTTAATTGTAAAAAACTCCTCAAACCCATCATTCCATTATTCCAATTGGGGCGAAGCCCCTAAGTTCTATTTACTGTCCAGATATTCCCTTACCCATGCCAGGGCTTCGGACCTGCTTTTTATTTTATTTGTTAATTTTTCTTCCTGCACAAGGTTTAGAATTCTTTTGAATAACGGTGAAGGGATAAGCCCGAATTCATGAATAAGGTCACGGCCTGTAATCAGCGGCGGTTCCTTGATTTTGGGTTTAAAACTATAAAAAAAATTATGAATCATCTCTTTTACAAACCCTATGAAGACCTTGTTTATTTGATTTGGCTTGTCTCGTTTTGCCATGATATCAGCAATGGTATGCAACAGCAGGGCAGGTGTGTTGTCTCCGCATTTTTTAAAGAAACGGGTTACCCCTTTATGGGTTAACGTTTTTTTCTGCATGGCCGTGAAAAGAAAGAGCGGATTTAAATGGTTACGGATAATAAAATCGACGAACCGCTTTTCACGATTGGAAAGTCTCAACTTTTGGCTGATTTTTTGAGCCAGATCGGCACTTTGCCGGGAATGGCCGTAGAAATGGATTTTTCCCCTGTTATCTATGGTTTTAGCCCAGGGCTTGCCCAGGTCATGCAGCAGAATTGCATATTTAAGGAGCATGGTTTTTTCTTCATCAAGATATTGCCGGATCTGGATGCAAGTATCCGGCAATATCTTGTCCGGATCGTTGAGTATGGTTTCAAGATGGTAATAAGCTTTCATTGTATGCTCAAACACGTCATAAAGATGATGGCTGTTTTGAAAACATCCTTTTAACCGGTCAAGATCTGGGAAAATGGCGGTTAAAAGACCGGCGTCAGCCATTTGGGAAAGATAATGATATGATTTCGACGTGCCCAGCATTTTGAAAATTTCTTCCCGTATCCGCTCACCGGCTGAATTTTGTATGAGTTTTGCATTAGCTTTTATAATGGAAGCAGTCTGTAATTCTATTTCAAAATCCAAGCAAGCACCGATTCTATAGGCCCGTATCAAACGGATCGGATCTTTTTTAAAAACATCTGCTGAAACCATGCGAACTTTTTTATCGGCCAGATCCCGAAGACCCCCCAGGCAGTCGATAATTTCTCCTGAAGAAAGATCATATGCCATGGCATTGATGGTAAAATCCCTTTTTTTAAGGTCGTCTTCTATGAAAGAGCCGTTTAACGATGTTATATCAAAAATATTATCCTTGGATACCACCCGGATGATCATCTGCCCGGGTTTTCCCATTTCAAATAGACGGCCCGATATGTTTTTGGCCATGTTTTCCGCAAATTTTTTGGGATTACCCGTGACGGCAATGTCATAGTCGGTTGGAATTCGGTCAAGAAGCAAATCCCTGATCGAGCCGCCGATGATATATGCGCCTTTTGTTTGAGAAAACATATTTGAATTAAAATGAATCATGGATCTTTTTACCTGAATTTTGCACGAGCCGGAGGCTTTCATATGCAAGGCGTTTAAGGGCGAAGTCATAGTGAACTATTACGAGCCCTTAATAACGAAGCAGATGGAAGCCTCCGGCTTGCCCTTTGGGTGAAAATTAATGAATAAAAAAGATCATCATCCGATTTACCATTTGGGTAAAAAGTATGATTCTATGATTTTGTTTAAACCCGCTTCAACTAAGTCGTTTAAAAACTCTCATTAATTTTCATGCAAGATTTAGGTTTTACTTTTCTTGACCTTATATCTTTTTATGAGTATTCTAACCCGTACGTATATCACTATTTTAAGATTGTGTCTATCCGGATACCCTATGGTCGAAACCATAAAAAAAGTCTTTAAAGTTGCGGTTACCGGCGGAGCCGGATCCGGCAAGAGCTTTGTTTGCAACCGATTGAAAGATTTGGGTATAAAAATTATAAG
>CAZDAB010000426.1:0-3333 GCA_964502855.1 uncultured Desulfobacteraceae bacterium
ACTTCAGAGTGAAAAGATAAACAACCCAAGCGATGTAGCTAATAACCAATAGTAAAATAGCATTGAGATTCATTTTTATACTTCAGTTAAAGTAGCCTGTCCCCGTTTCTATTTTCCAAGAATAACAATGCGACCCTGTTGCCCCTCTCATTTTTCCTGTCTGAAGCGATTGAAAACTAAATAAACAATAATCGCGACCACAATACCGATTATGACATTAGACCAACTATTTGTATAATATCCAAACAAGCCCAAAAATAAAGCAATACCAATTATTATTAGCCATTTGCGGAGACTTATTTTTTTTATCTCTTTATCGTCTTGAACTTCGACTAATTTAAGGCCTCTTCGAATGCCGAGAAATAATGGTATCAAAAAAATAAACACTAGCAAGAAAAATAACCACCATGCATTTCTATATATATCCCGAAAGAGATCTGTATGAAAGGCATAATACATGAACCCCATATAAAGAGCGACAACTGGCCAGCTAATCAATGCGCTCTTGAAGTCTATCGTGGGGCGGCTGAGTTGCCCGCATTGCTGGCACTTCAGATAAGGTGTCGAAAAAAGGCCTCTTCTTACTGTTATTGATGGTTTTAAAAATAAAGGGAAATAATTACCACATGTGGGGCATATGTACGAGTTGAGGAGTGACATATTTTATTTGTGCGGTAAATTTGACTATATTCTAAATTGGCTTTTTACCACAATCAAAAATAACGACGCGGCCCCTTTTGGCCAATTTTAATTTTCAATTATTATCGATCTCGTTTTTGTAGATTTCTCTCTCAGTGGCGCAATTTTTTTATACTCTTCAGAGGTAAAACATTGAGTCAATTGAACCATACTGTCAAATTCTATAAGAATAATTCTGTCCGGAGTCCAATCATTACTCACAGGGGTAATGTTACTGCTTCTTATAATATAGCGACCATTATATTTTTTAATTACGTCGGGAACTCTGCTCATGTATTCTTCATAAAGCTTTGTATCTTGTATTGAAATTTCTATTAAACAATAAACGCTCATAGCTTCTCCATGCGTATAACGATAGGCATCACCAGCGGCTGTAAGCTGTCCGGTGGAAACCTTGCTTAGCTAGGTTCATTTAATTAAAATGATCCGTCCAATTCACCAGCTACATCTTTTTTGCAGACCCCGCAACGCTGTGTCCCTCTGATAAGGGGGTTGTGACAGGAAGAACAGTGATAACGCTCACATTCCGCTCGAGCCCATTCCATACTGCCTTTTTCGTCTCCATATTCAGCTACTTTAGTTCGCCAAATCGGAATCGTTCTTTTTATTATTCTTTGGGCCATTGCTAGTGGAAAATCTTCTATCATGCTACATGGCCATTCCTCACATTGATGACAGGAGTAATATCCTCTTAATTTTACGCAATCCCTTATTTTACATTCCTTACAGTGACCATAGATCATTTTGGGTGGATCAGACTGCATACAACCCAAGCATTCTTTCGTTTCGTATCCCGTTCCATAGAGGTTCTTAAAGCTCTCTACCATAAATGTTTTGAGTTTTTCATTCCCATCCCTCGTTGCAATATAAAGTCCGCATGCACCGCAATATAATCCACATGCCGCCATTAAATTTTTGTTCTTAATCTCTTCTTCAGTCCATTCTTTCATTTTTGCTCCCTGATAATGTAGTGTGCATGTCATTCATGTATCATTGATGTCAACCAATGTCAATTATGGGCTGAAACATACAAGGTAGCAATAAATGTGACTGCATTGTAAATTGGCTTGTTACCAAAACCAAGAATGAAGATACAACCCCTTTTCCTCCCCTTCTGTCAGCCTCAGAATGGAATGTTGTCATCATCATCTACAGTTGGCGCTGGTTCCACTGCCTTGAACTCCTTCAGTTCCTTCTCGAATGGTGTGGCCCATTCACTCTTGCCATAATCCTGCTCGATTTTGACTCGTTTGTAAACATTATAGAACATTATAGGGTCAAGTCTTTGATTAATGACTAGTCAATCGAGATTGTATCGTTTCAATCGTCTTGTGTAACCGGCAGTCTTGCACGAGTTGATTGTTTACACTCTCTATCGCGTTACTTACCGAACTGTAAAGATATAATCAACCAAAGACTTGACCCCCTGTTCCCTAACCTCTTTTTTTTCTTTTATTTTTAGTGCCTCCGCTCCTGTCTTTCAATGGATGAAATTTCAACAGTTCAAAGTGATTCTCTATGTCTTTTTTGGACTTCTCAAACTGGGTACTATTCGCATCTGCGTTATGCAGGACAATACTTAGCTCCTCATAGATCGTTTTCATCGAGGGGTAACTTTGGGGAAACTCATCATGAAGAAGAGCTGCATATTCGTTCGCAAGCTCGTCGCCAGTTTTTCTATCCGTAATCTCTAAAATCCTTCGCATATACTGCTCAATGGTCGTCCGCAGAAGAAATAGGCCTGCAAGAACATTTCCCGTGTTGTATGCGACAACTGCATCTGAAAAATACTCTTTTTCTTCACTAGGGATTGTCTTTGGCACTTGAACTTTCTCGAAATGGTTTCGCCCGACAAGCTTCAATTTGGAACCCTCACGGTGTACAAGAAAGAGCAGGGGTTCTTCTTTGCACTTCTGACACTCGTAAGGAAATACGAATGTCTGAACAGGAACCTGTATTCCTTCTTTATTGATAGTTTTTGATACTGCCTGAAACTCTTGAGTTTGTCCTCGAAATCCTGAGTTGTGTGGTTGTATAGAATCGCATTTTTTGCAAAGCACAGAAACTGTTGGAAGGACAAAATGAGTGGCTTCCTCTGATGTATGTCTCATATCACTTACAGCAAGAGGTTGATTAAAGACATCGGTTGTGAAAGACCAAGGACTCGCCATAATAAAATCAGTTGTATGACGCATTCCCTGCTGACGTCTTTGAACATAATCTTTTATTATAACTTCGGGTGATCGTGATACAGCTCCTGGATGTTCGCCTAATACTCTTGATGCTTTCCTCCTTTCCTTAAATTCCTTCACTGCAGATTCCTTTACATCATCAATCAGTTTTTCGACATTCGTTGTATCAATTCGCACATATTGGTACAGATGTTTTTTTTCTAGTAACTCTATGATGCGTTGGATGATCTCATCATGAAGCATGTTAACGATGTTTGGATCGAGCTGATTCATTTATATGTCTCCATAATGAATATTTGCGTTTAAGTGGCATTAATCCCCGTTTGCATTCTAGCAGAACAGGGAATTGTGTCAATCCCTCAGGGATGCCCGGGGAGGAGGTAGTTGCGGATGAGGAGTTCGTGGAAGATACTGGAACTTCTGTGGAGCCCCGCAAGGCGGG
>CAZDAB010000427.1:0-3326 GCA_964502855.1 uncultured Desulfobacteraceae bacterium
CAAATCAGCATTTTTCCATGACGGTTTTTCGGGCTGTTGAAAACAGAAGGTCAATAATACGTTCTGCCAACACCGGTATCAGCGGGTTTATAGATCCTTCCGGCAGGGTTATCGCCGCCACACCGCTTTTTAAGGACGCAACAATAACTCGATCCGTGCCCGTGATCGAGGAAACGACCCTTTATTCCCGCTTTGGAGATCTGTTTGCCATGGCATGTCTCGGGATAACCCTGGTTGCCGTTTTCAGCTGTTTTTTAATTCGGAAATATTCGAATTAAACGCAAACAAGAGTTGAAAGATAGAACAAAAGCGATTATAATAAGTAAGTTTAGGAGATTTATCCCAATTGGATTCTTTATTACAGGAGGTAAAAAATGACGTTAGAACTCAAAGAAAACATCAAGGAACATTTTCTGAAATTAGAACAATTGAAAGGGTGCCTTTGACCTTGCCGAAAAAGAAAAAAGGCTTGAGGAAATCGAGACTCTGATTGCCAAAAAAGATTTTTGGGATAACCCCGAAGACACCAAGCTGGTTTTAAAAGAACGAACATTGCTCTCCGGTAAGGTGACATCAATTCATAAACTTTACACCGATCTTGAAGAAAGTCAGATCCTGCTCGATCTTGCCATTGAAGAGTCAGATGCTGATACCATAAAAGAAGTCTCCCAGCAAATACAAGCAATTGACAAAAAAATAAAAAAACTTTCCATAGATCTTATGCTCGATGGCGCGGATGATCAGAACAACGCCATTGTTTCCATTAATGCAGGGGCAGGAGGCACCGAAGCCCAGGACTGGGCCGAAATGCTCTTCAGGATGTATACCCGCTGGATCGAACGCAAGGGGTTTGCACTGGAGGTCATTGATTTCCAGCCCGGAGATGAAGCCGGAATCAAAAGCGTGACGTTCACTGCCGGCGGTGACTATGCCTATGGCTATCTAAAGGCAGAAAAAGGGGTCCATCGCCTGGTAAGAATTTCACCGTTTAATGCAAGCGGCAAACGGCATACCTCTTTTGCCTCCGTATTTGTCTATCCGGAACTCAAAAACGAAATCGTTGTCCAGATTGATGACAAGGATTTGCGTGTCGATGTGTTCAGGGCCAGCGGCGCCGGAGGTCAGCATGTTAACAAAACCAGCAGCGCGGTTCGCATCACTCACCTTCCCAGCGGAATAGTTGTCCAGTGCCAGCAGGAAAAATCTCAGCATAGAAATAAAGAACTTGCCATGAAGGTTCTTAAATCCCGGCTTTACCAGCTTGAGGAGCAGAAGCAGGATGAAAAACTACAGGAAATTCACGACAGTAAAAACGAAATTGCATGGGGAAATCAAATCAGGTCTTATGTCATGCATCCCTATCAACTGGTAAAGGATCACCGCATAAACCTTGAAGTGGGCAATGTAAACAGTGTTCTCGATGGAGGACTGGATCTTTTTATAGAGGGGGTACTGCTTTCAGGTAAATCCTAATGAATCCTCTTAAAATTATTGCTGAATTTTACCCACCCGGCACCAGAACATATAACATTCTGGTACAACATGGGAAACAGGTCGCAGATAAGGCCGTAAGTGCCGCCAAAAATGTGTCCCACCTCAACCCGGATCTTAATTTTATTAGGGAAGCTGCCATGCTGCATGACATCGGTATTTTCCTGACCCATACTCCGGAGCTCGGCTGTACGGGAGAATATCCGTATGTTTGTCATGGATATCTTGGAAGGGAAATACTTGAAAGCAAGGGACTGCCGGCACATGCACTGGTGTGCGAACGGCATGTGGGTGTCGGCATAACTGCCGAAGAAATAAAGCGTCATAACCTCCCGCTTCCCCAGCATGATATGGTGCCCGTCTCCATAGAGGAACAGGCCATATGTTTTGCTGACAAGTTCTTTTCCAAAAACGGCAATCTGATTGTTAATGAAAAATCTGTTGAAGATATCTTATGCCGCTTTGAGCCATACGGCGCTGACAAGGTAATTACTTTTCAATCGTGGGTCCGTTTGTTTAAATAGTTTCCATCCAGAAATTGCCCTTTTCCGCAATCTTTGCGTCAATCTGCGGAATGACTTGTTCCCGCCTCGCGGCGGGACGCGGTGTTCCTTGATTTGACTCGGGGCGTCCATGCCCCTCGCCCTTATGGGCGGCTATTCAGCCGTCCAATTCTGCTATCCTGCAGAATTGTCCTTGACCTTGCGAAAGATTGCTAATTTCTGCATTGGAAACTGAATTTGTGCCCAATATAGATTTACTGATGAGCACTAAATAATAACGATATTCGTAAGTTCTCCATAATTTATTGAGATGTTACCGGTGTTCTTCTTGACTTGTAGCAGAGTTTTGTATATTAGAAAAAAAATGCCGATTTCTTTTTTTATAGCGGCAAAGCACCGTTATAAAATTGAGACCTTTGAAAGATGTTCGATTTTGCTCAAGGCCAAGGAAGGCGAAAATTTTAACCACAGGAATACATACGGTATTTCGAGGATTAAAATTTGAGCCTGACGCAGGGATTGGGCAAAATAGGGCGTTTTTCAAAGGTCTCAAATTGCGAAGCAATTTTATTAATTGAGTTATGTAATAGGCTGAAAGCCACCCAGACTCATAGGGGTGGCTTTTTTAATTTGGAGATCCGGGTATGGCCAAACTGCTTGTCATTGATAATTACGACTCTTTTACTTACAATCTCGTCCAGATGTTTATGCACTATGATCTTGAAATCAAAGTGTATAGAAGTGACATGATAACAATTGAACAGGTTACGAGGCTCAAGCCTGACTATGTTCTCATCAGTCCCGGTCCCAAAGATCCTTCTCATGCCGGGATTTCAATCGATTTAATCAAGAAATTTTTCCATAAAGTCCCCATCTTTGGCGTATGTCTCGGCATGCAATGCATGAATGAAGCTTTTGGCGGCCGTACGGTCCGGGCTCCGGTGCCCATGCACGGGAAAACCAGTATGGTTGAGCATAACAACTATGGTATCTTTCAAGGGATAACCTCGCCTTTTCCGGCTGCCCGCTACCATTCCCTGATGGTGGAATTCAGCCAGACCGAACTTGTCATAACATCGCGCAGCACGGATGGTATTATCATGGGAATGTCTCATCCTGAATTTCCACTTCATGGGGTTCAGTTCCATCCCGAAAGTTTTCTTACGGAAAACGGCTTTTTGCTTGTGGAAAATTTTCTGAATCTGGGACCTTTGGCGATTTCGGATTCCGGTATGCGTAATGCGAATTTCTGAGAAAATATAATTAAATAGTATAGTAATTTCCTTTTTTGGACACAGATGAACACAGATTATCAAGATTCTTAAATTGCAA
>CAZDAB010000428.1:0-3325 GCA_964502855.1 uncultured Desulfobacteraceae bacterium
CCTTGCCGGAAACCAAAATCTACCATTTATGGATGGACACTAACTTACCAAGATTATGCCGGATTTTGGTTCTAATTCGAGGCGCACCCACCCGTGAATACTCTATGTATTCACAGGTGGATTCAACAAAGAATGCCCCTGGCTGAGGGTTGCCAGGGGCATTTTTAAAGTGGCGGCTCATAGCAGAATGAACCGCCTAACGAAAGGAGATTAGATCGGAACATCTAATCCTTTTGTATAATAATACTACATTGTGATATGTCAAGATGTTAACCGCCCCAGTACAGTTTTCCGACCCTGTCCCGGCATTTTATTTTAATGTATTCTACCAGTTATAATAAAGACAAAGCCAAGCGCCTTCCACATACCACATTCGACGTTCGACGTTGAACATTCGATGTTTACCCGCCTTCGGCGGCGCCAGAGGCGACCAGGGTTCGATGTTCAAATTGTTGCATCTGAAATTACGACGAAACCTTCATATCACGTTGAAATTATGTATACCGGTCAGGAGTTCTGAAATGAGAAAACAAGGCTTCGATGTACTGTTTTTTGGTTTCCGATATGGGCAAATCTGCAAACACCTCAGCCGTCCGGCGTTTGCACCCCAGGCAGTCTCTTTTCGAATTATCGTACTCATAGTAAAGTTCCATGAGTTCATCCGCGCTTTTTCCATAAATGTCGGTCAGGCATTCATTCTTGCGAAATGCCTCCATACAACCATAAACCGTACCGTCTTTTGCCGAGACAATGAGCGACGCCGGGCATGGGGCGGACATAAATACGGCTTTGGATGCCAGCTTGGCCAATGAATCGTCAAGCAGATCTTGATAAAACAGATTGCATGCAATTTCGGCAGGCTCTCTTGAATCGCCATTGCCAAAATAAATCTTTTCCGTATGGGTCGTAACATCTTGATCTTGTGACAGAAAAAAGGTGCTCTGGTCCAGGTAAAGACAGGGTAACATAAAAACACTTTTAAGCGCATTAAGAAGCCCGATTAAAGAAGCGGACTCAACTCGGTTGTCCGGAGCAATAACCGGCAGCAATATAAGTCTCGGCACTTCCTGATGAATGAAGCCTTCCCTGTCAAATTCGCCGGATGCTCTCTTCAAGGACTGGTAATAATAACGAAAATAATAATCTATTTCCTTGGCGGTTGTCAGGGGTGCCCAATGGACAAAATGAAGATAAAGCCGCGCAAACAGGTTGGTCTTGAGGAATTTGCCCACGTCTTTTTGAATCCGTTCAATCCGGGGCATACTTTCGGGCAGACTCCCGCCAACAAGATAAAGATTAGATGTCAGGTTTACATATGAAAACAGGCCCGACAATAACCGACAAAGCAACTCGAAATCGGCCTTTTCCTGTTGTTTGGCCAGGACGACGTATATTTTTTGTATGGCGGGTTTGATCATCATCAGTTGTTTGTTATGTTATTACGATACGATCCGCTTGCCTCCGTCAAGAGAATGCGCTCGCCACATATTTTGGATCTTCTGAAGCTCATTGCCCCCAAACCATTCGGTTTCGTACTGAGATCCAATGGACAAATATGCCGGACCGCTATTATTCAACGGTCGTATATTGTAATCCTTGTAATGTTTGGCCAGGTGGGTTCCGAAATAAATCTGCATCTGCTGTGAATTGCTGTTCCCCATAATCTTGACTTTGTTTTTTTTCACAAAATCAAGCGTTTTCACCGCATCCTCAAAAGTTTCGTGAGGCAGGCCAAACAAGGTAAAAAGTTCGACTTCTATGCCCTGGTCCTGGGCCAGCCGGATCGCCCCGGCCACCTGTTCCGTGGTTATCTTCTTGCCAAGCTTTGTTAATACACGGTCAGAACCCGACTCGAGTCCGAAGGCAATAACACCGACCCCGGCTCGTTTCATCTTCTTCATCAACTCGGGAGTTACCAGGTCCACACGGGTCTGTACCCACATCTTCACCTCAATACTTTCTGTCAAGATTCTGTCAAAAATTTCTATAAGCCGTTCGGGTTTACATGAGATATTCGGATCGGCAAACCAAAGTCTTTTTACCCCTTTTTTTGTTACCCATTTAATTTCCTCCATCACCCGGTCAACGGAATGAAAGGTTATTTTGTGTTTAAAAGCCTGGGGCGTGTAACAGTAGATACAGTGATAAGGACACCCGCGAGAGGTCAGCATGACGGCCTCATTCATACAAGAATAGTCAAAAATATCATTCAGATATGGAGAAGGATAATGATCTAACTCCGTAAAACCCTCAATCTCCGGAGTATCAAAGACAACGCCTTGGGTGTCCTTGTAACTTACGCCGGCAAGATCCGAAAAAGGCGTCCGGTTTTTGATGGCCTGCGCCACCCTTAGCAACGTTACTTCGCCCGAAGATCGACAGATATAATCAATATCAGCAAGCTCCTTAAAGGCGGCAGAGGGCATGAAGGTCGCCTGTGGACCCCCGATGGCGACCTTAATATTATTGTCCATGGACTTTATAAGATTGGCAAAGCCTCTTACATAAAGCATGGTTCTCTGGTAGGCCGTCAAACCCACCAAGTCCGGTTGAAAGCGGGTGATAAGCTCATGAAAACCGGAACGGGACAGAGACGTATCCTGCCCTACAATCACTATCTTGGTCCGGAACCCCTTTGATTCAAGAAAGGCAGCAATGTAACCCAATGAAATAGGCGTCATTGTCGGCGCAAAAGGATTAATTTCAATCAATAGAATGTTCATAACGGTAAAGGCTCAACCTAACGAACATGAGATTTTAAATTCGCAGAAAATCCCCCGCAACTCATAGGCTAAGGGTCTGAACTTTGGACGCGCTTTATTTTCTGCTGCCCTTGCTAACACTATCACAATCAAACGTCAACCAACACATTTTATCTTGTCATCAAAAAACAAAAAAGACGCCCTAACGGTTCACTTGATCAAGAACAACCACGCCGACAGTGTCCGTAGATGTTTTGTTCTGATCATCTGTGGCCTCGACGGTAAAGCAATACCTGAATTTTGCACGAGTCGGAGGCTTTCATATGCAAGGCACTTATACCCTCAAGGCTTGGGAAGTGTTGGGCTGCGGATGCGGTTCTACTGCTGCCGGTTCCGGCGGCTTGATTTGAGCCTTTCGATGACGCCATCCTTAAGCCTCGAGACTCTCTGGTGATGAAAAAAAGTCAACGTTATATTCTTCTCTTTTGCCATCAAGGGTCAAATATGGACTTGACCCCATTTTTCGTGTTGACGCCATGGTTAGCGGTTTTTTTGGTTCTTCAACTGAAAAAATAAATGTAGCATTCCCATTCCACCATGGCCGAGAACATACGCTTCAATTA
>CAZDAB010000429.1:0-3314 GCA_964502855.1 uncultured Desulfobacteraceae bacterium
CAAGGAGTATCGCAAAAAAAAGGGGAAGAAACGCCGATTGGGTTGAAAAGGCCGTTCGAAAAAGCGTTTCCGTGACGGAAACCGAGGCGCTCAAGGCGAATGTCATCGATGTTGTGGCAAAAGACATAGATGATCTGATCCGTCAGATCAACGGCCGAAAGATTCAAGACAAAGGGGTTTTAAAACTCGATACTGTTAAAAAGACTATACTGGAAGAGGATTTAAGGACTAAAATTTTAAAGACCATCAGCAATCCTAATATTGCGTATATACTTATGATGATCGGCCTTGCCGGTCTTTATTTTGAATTGTCACACCCCGGCGCCGTTCTTCCCGGAGTTGTGGGCGGGATTTCCATTATTCTGGCGTTCTTTGCGTTTCAGACCATACCGGTTAACTATGCAGGATTTCTCCTTATCGTTCTTGCCCTTATTTTTTTCATTATGGAGATGAAGATTACAAGCTACGGGCTTTTGAGTATAGCGGGCATTACTTCGCTTTTGCTCGGTTCTATTATGTTATTTGAAAACAGCGACACCGGCATGAGACTGTCATGGGAAGTGCTCATACCCACCCTTGTTCTGATTTCAGGCTTTTTTGTAGTTGTTTCAGGTCTTGTCTTTAAATCACATCTTTCTAAGCCGAGAACCGGCGCACGGGGCCTGATCGGGGAAATCGGGGTCGTAAGAGAATCTCTCATGCCTGAGGGCAAGGTGTTTGTGCACGGGGAACTGTGGAAAGCAATCTCAAAAGATCCGATCCAAACCGGCACCAGGGTCCGGGTTGTAAAGATCGTCAATCTTGTCCTTGAGGTGGAACCGCTTGAAAGGAGCATATAATGTATACGATAATAGCAATACTTGTGTTGACTGTTTTTTTTCTGTCTGCGGCCATACGCATCTTAAACGAGTATGAACGGGGGGTTATATTCAGGCTCGGCAGGGTGATAAAGGCAAAAGGGCCTGGGCTGATCATACTTATTCCGATCGTTGACAAAATGGTAAAGGTAAGTATGCGTCTTGTGGTTATGGATGTCGATTCCCAGGACGTTATTACCCGGGACAATGTTTCCGTTAAGGTAAATGCCGTTATTTATTTTAGGGTTATTGAACCCATAAAAGCGGTTATCGAAGTGGAAGAATACAATTACGCAGTGTCACAGCTGGCACAGACAACGTTACGGAGCGTATGCGGTCAGGCGGAACTCGATGAGCTGTTGTCCGCAAGGGAAAAGATTAATTCTCAGCTTCAGGAGATTCTGGATATGCACACGGATCCGTGGGGAATTAAGGTAACAACAGTGGAACTCAAGCATATTGATTTGCCCCAGGATATGCAGCGGTCCATGGCCAAGCAGGCTGAGGCGGAGAGGGAACGGCGTGCCAAGGTAATCAATGCGGACGGTGAATTTCAGGCGGCAACCAAGCTGGCCGAGGCTGCCGAGATTATACGTGACCATCCCATGGCATTGCAGTTAAGATATCTCCAGACCATGCGTGAGATATCTGCCGAGCAGAATACCACCACGATCTTTCCGTTCCCCCTGGAACTTTTTAAGCCGTTCCTTGCGGTACTGGATAAAGAAAAAAAGGGGGTCGGGGAATAAGGATCATCTATTTATTGACATAATATATAAAAATTGTTAACGAATCATGTTTTTAGCGGGGGTTCTGCAGCCTCCGCTTGTGCTTTATTTTTATATTGAAAACCTTATTTTCTGGGCCAGGATTTTTTACAAACAAAGGATAAAAAAGGAGATCTGCGGAATATGGGTAAAAAGAAAAAGGAGATAAAAGAAAAACCTCTGGAGAAAATGACGGCCAAGGAATTGAGAGAAATTGGCAAACAAATACCTGAAATAACAGGTGTTTATGGTATGAACAAGGCCGAACTCATCAGCGCAATAAAAAAAGCAAGAGGGATAACAGAAGATTTAACGAAAAAGACTGATTCCTCAGTCCGGGAAATTAAAAAAAAGATGAAGGCGCTGAAGGCGGATCGAGAAGGCGCTCTTAGCGATAATGATAATAAAATGGCGAAAATTTACAGACGCCGCATTACCAAACTGAAAAAAAAGACTCGTAGAGCAGCTTGATTTTGATGATTTTACTTTCTTTGAAGAAACAAATAGAATTTTTCATCGAATCCCTTTCCTCTGAAAAGGGGTACTCCACAAATACTTGCCGTGCTTACTCTCACGACCTCAAAGAGTTTGTATCATTTATTTACAAAGAACGCTTTTCAGGGAAGAAGAACCAAAATTCTATAAATAATTTTACTGCAGATCAGGTAGATGGGTTGATGATAAGGGGTTATCTGGGGTTTTTACACAAAAAGAACAAAAAGGTTACCATAGCGCGTAAGCTTTCAGCCATTCGTTCTTTTTTCAGATACCTCGTCAAACGTGGTGTTATTCTGGACAATCCGTTGGATTCAATTTTGACGCCAAAACAGAAAAAAACGATTCCCGTCTACCTTCCTGTTGATGACATTTTCAGGTTGCTCGATTCAATAAGGACAGATACACTTTTTGGTTTGAGGAGCCGTGCAATTTTTGAAACCCTTTATTCGAGCGGCATACGTGTTTCAGAGCTTGCCGGTATGAATGTGTTTGATGTATATTTTTCAAAGCAAGTGATTCGTGTGCTTGGAAAAGGGAACAAGGAACGGATTGTGCCTGTCGGCAAAAAGGCTTTAACTGCTATTTCCGATTACAGAAAAAGGTTGCAAATCGAAGCCGGCATACGCACCGACGAAAATACGCCCCTCTTTTTAAACAAAAACAATGGTCGCCTTACGACCCGTTCGATCGCACGTATTCTGGAAAAGACAGCAAAAGAATGCGGATTGTTAATACCTGTTTCCCCACATTCCATGCGTCATTCATTTGCAACCCACTTACTCGATGCAGGGGCGGATTTGAGGGTGGTGCAAGAGCTGTTGGGCCATAAAAGCCTTTCTACGACCCAGAAATATACTCATGTAAGTATCGATAGATTAATGGAAACCTATGACAAAGCACATCCGAGACGATAAACGAGACCTTTGCAAAACGCCCCCTTTTGCCCAATTCCGGCGTTCCCGAGAACGGGATTTACGCTTCGCTTCGACAGGCTCAAATTTTAACCCGCCACCGAACTTTGGCGGGTTAATCCTACAAATACTCAATGTATGTCTGTGGTTAAAATTTTCGCCTTCCTTGGCCTTGAGCAAAATTGGACATTTTTCAAAGGTCTCAACATAGGAACAAAAATAAAATGATGAAATTTCATGGCACAACAATTCTTGCCGTCAGACATAAGGGCAAAGCGGCT
>CAZDAB010000430.1:0-3309 GCA_964502855.1 uncultured Desulfobacteraceae bacterium
GTGGTGCCCCCTCCGATCATGGGATCAAAAATGAGTTTACCTTCTAATCCTCCTCCTTCATAAAAATCGCGCTTTTCCGGAGTATCAACCAGCTGTTTAAGGATGTATCTGAACGTGGTGCCGCTGCGACGCGCCCACCATTTATGAAGATACGTATTGGGTCGATATAAATGCTTGTTATGGGACTCTAAGGCAGCAAGCTTATTGGCTGCATCTTCGGGAAATGATCTGTCGATCGGCACCTCGGATGGGTCGTTTTTTTCAACCTTGCTCGGATGAAAATCAAAGGCTAATTGAAAAGGTAAACGCATTCGATTCATCATAGAAAAAATTAACCACACCCCCCATGGAAAGTCAACATTTGGTTCGGACCTGGAAGCTGGATACTGGTTTTTGGATGCTGCATGCTATGTAACAGTTGCGGATGGCAAATTGAAAGTTGCGAGATTCGAGGTGCTTTTTGCTTGTTGTAGCGCAGCTGAAATCCCGATTTAACGGGGATGCTGGTCGGAGTGAAGTTCACCCCGTGAAACCTATGGGTCTTTTCTGTTTAACTGGGGCGGAGGTCCCGTTTCAGCAGGGGTGCTTGATGCCGTTTGGTCAAGGAAGAAGATCAGGCCGCTATTGTCTATCTGCTTGTAGGAATCTATCTTAAAATCAATGAGTTAGCGATATCAAAGATTGGGTGGAGAAAAAGATGAGATGACATTTAATGCGTGCGAGAAAACGATTTGGCTGGAACAGATGGAGTAGGGGCTGGTTTCACGAGGCGGGGGCTTGGAAACGGGCTTTAAGTACTGCAGCAGCCTTTGGCCCAACCTGCGCAGGTGGGGGGCGGCATTCCTGCCGCGACCTTTACAGGACGCCATTCACTCACTATCCGGAATTATCAACAAGATGTAATTGAGCCTCAGCCGCTAGTTCCATGGCGATCAATCTTTGTTCAGAACGTTCATCTGGCCAGCCATAAATATTTGCATGTCGAGGATGGGGGCTGGGTTCTGGTCTGACGTTTAATCTTTGCTTGAATATTTTTAAAACACCTATATCAGTTCGTCCTAACAAGGGTTTGCCAATTAAGTTTGCCACGAACATTTCTCCAATCTCAAAGATTTCTGTATCTGAAATGCCTGTTATACGATATACAGACGTTTCCCCATCTCGATTGGGGATAAGCGCGTTCCATCTTACTGTTTTGTTAGATCTAATATAGTGATGATTTAAGATATACCGTGTTAAATCTTCACTATGGGAAATATTCTTATCCAAAGCCTATTTTGCCCTTTCAAATAATCGCTGAATCTTTTCGATTATCATATCGGGAACTTCAGTACCAAAATATTCAATTCCATGAGCCTTGCTTGTGCTTCCAAATAATCCGGCATAAGTAATCAAATTATTACCACCTACGCTAATAACAAAAGTGAATCGTTTCCCTTGGTACCATTCTAATGCAATTTCGCCTGTTGGCTCAGGCACAATTTCAGGCTCTTTAATATAGGAAGGTAATAAGCGAATTAGTTTTTCTGCTTCAAAATAGGCTTTTTTTGATATTAACTGAGCATCGTAACCATCCCAATTATTTTCTGAGCATTCTTGATAAACTTGAAAAAGTTTGTCTAATAATGGTCGTTTATTCCTATCTGCCACCTTGGATTTTACCTGCACTTCAAAGCGATCTTCGTTTATTTCATTATCGCCAGGAATTTTTTTATCTTTGGTGTATTCCAAATAAAGATCCTCCAAGGGTTTTTTAATGCCAGGTGACCTTAGAATAACAGTACATAAAGAACCGAAGGACATTCCTTGTGGTGTAGTATCTTCCCGGTTTTCTGGGTTTGTAAAGACGCAAGTTTTCTCCACATAATCAGAACTGGGAATATAATATTCGTTTTTTTGGTCCTCAACGGATGTTAAACTTTTAGCAAAAAGATATTTTTCAAAGTCTTTGCTGTCTGTTACTAAAGAGCGATGTTGCATAACTACTCCTTATTCGAAATACAAATTCAAAACTTTCTTTAAATGGCTTGGTATATTATCGAAATATTTTTTTATATCTTCAGCTTTAAATGAGGCGCCAGGATCTTCTTCGTAGGATAATGTGTTAAGATCATTTTGCACTAAAAGAGCTGGTTTTATTTTCTCATCTTTGCTTTTGATCGGCAAAAATTTCAGCCTAACCCATGAATTAAGCTGAAAACCTTCCCAATCATATTTTTTCAATGAATGAATTTCGAACCTTTTAGGATTATAAAATGGTCGCCCTTTGATGATTTGGTCTTTATTACAAAATCTATCTAATATTGAAGATAAAGCATTATCTGCGATTATCAATCTATCTGTGACATATCCGAGTCTTTGAACATTTAAATCTAATTCCGCAGAAAATTCCACCAAAAATTTTGACATATTTGAGTAATATGATGAATAATCAATTACATCAACAACTGATTCCAGCGGAATACTAAACACCAAATTAGTTCTTGAGGGAGCGACGGAGAGCGACAATAGATTGTCAGATGATTGTAATGTAACCCTTGGGATATCTGCGGGAGCATCCTGAGGAATGGGGAGGATAGTTTGTTCGCCATCTAAACGATCTCCCATCAAGTTGAATGCTGTGTTTGCTATTTTAAGAGAGTTGGATATGTTGAAATCGGGAGTAAATATTGCAGCTAATACTTTTACAACTGTAAATTCGGGCATTTGCAATGCTCCTTTATAAGGTCGTTGAAAAAGCAAATTCTATATCAAGTTTTTTTCAACTATAGGCTTGTACCTTATAACATTTATATATTATACATAATAAAAAAGCAAATAGTTTAAATATGTGCTGTAATTTAAGGAGATTTCAGTCTTGGAAGCATCCATCCCAGCGTTCCTGGGTTTTTTTATTTTCATTATTTGGTTCAAACCTAAATCAGTAATTAGAGTACTTCCGAGTACTTTGGGAATGACCACAAGTTTAATAGGTTATTCCCGAGAGGCTTGAAACCGAAACACTGTAATAACTCAAAAACGGTAAAGAGACTTAATCCTTTTATTTTCCATGAATATCAATGGGTTGTATCGATGTGACCTGCTTTGCCTCTCACCTAAAATCCGCATTAACTTTTTTCGAAAAAGATAAAGTTAACATAATTACAATGGGCTATCGAGGAGTTATTATTTTCAGTATCCACACACCGATAACGGCCCAAATAGCCAGATAAAAGGATGAAATCCGGATTTCAAACTAAAATATGTCTTCGATGAGATCGTTCAGGGTTTCCTGAAGCCTGGCATCATCGGTTAAGGGAAGACATATGG
>CAZDAB010000431.1:0-3307 GCA_964502855.1 uncultured Desulfobacteraceae bacterium
CCCGGCCCGGCTCAAGGACCCTGACGGCGTGTGCCGCCGGAACATCGAAACCATGTACCGGCGTCTCAAAAATTACCTGACCGACTGCCTTGATGCCGGTATTGCCCGGGGCGAGTTCTATCCGGTGGATGTGGTCGCTACCGTGGACCTGCTGATTGTTCTGCTTGTAGGGCTTTTGCGCCAGAAGGGATTGAAGGTCATGCAAATTAAAGGGATCAAACAGACCGCCGTGGATTTTTGCCGCCGCAGTTTGATAAAAACAGAGCTCGGACACGGGTAAAGCCGCTATTTTTACCAAGTAAATCTAAAGGTTAAGGAAGAAACTTATAAACTTATGTACATCATGAAGAACTACGAGATTCGCAAGATAAAGAGGTGACACAATGGCCATTATATTGCCTGAACTGCCCTACGCAAAAAATGCGTTAGAGCCCCATATCAGTCAAAAGACTATGGAGTTCCATTACGGAAAACATCACAATGCCTATGTTGTCAACGGAAACAAACTGATCCAAGGAACCGATCTGGCCGAAGACAGTCTCGAGGATATCATCAAGAAAACCGCGGGGGATGCGTCCAGAGGCGGCATTTTCAACAACGCGGCCCAGGTTTTCAATCATACGTTTTACTGGCAGTGCATGAAACCCGGCGGCGGTGGCTCGCCCACGGGTCCTATTGCAGAAAAGATCGATGCCGATTTCGGGAGCTATGAAAAATTTGTCGAGGAATTTAAAAATGCCGGTGCCACGCAGTTCGGCAGTGGGTGGGCATGGTTGGTTTTGAAAGATGATGCGTTGAAGATTACCAAAACCACAAATGCGGACACACCCATTGCTCATGGCGCAACGCCGCTTTTGGTCGTGGATGTTTGGGAACATGCATACTATTTGGACTATCAAAACAGGAGGCCTGACTATCTGAGTGCTTTTGTGGAAAACCTTATCAATTGGGATTTTGTTAACGCTTGTCTGAGTTAATATTATAGGAAGCGGAAAATTTTCAGCTTAACCCAGAGCATATTATCCTGAGCACTGACACCTGATACCTATACCCTGGTATGTTTGGATGAGCTACGTTTCGGATAAGAGTGGGTGAGGGATTGAATCAACATCGTCAACAACGTGTTCAAAGAATAAACGAGAGGCTAAAAAGCAAAATTGTATGACCGACCTGGGTTTCATAAGAGGGTTAGGCACGTTCAGCACGATGCTTTGGAAATCACATAAAGAGATGGAAAATAGACAAAAGTGGTCAACAACACCTTGATATCGTATAATAATTTATTTTAATCAATGATCAAGGTTTGACCCTACTCACATGGCCTGGCCAGACCCGGATTTCCCAAAGGGAAAGAGGCCCGGCAAAGTACGCATTGTTTTGGAGCAGAACCTCAAATGGACATGGATAGACACGAATCAAAAAGAAATGATAGCGTTCTGTTCGACCGGATTGTCGCTATTTTGGAACAGGCACGCAGCAATGTTGTGCGGGCGGTCAACAGCAATACGGTTGTAGCTTACTGGCTGATTGGTCGGGAAATCGTACAAGAAATTCAAGAAGGTGAGCAACGGGCCGGGTACGGTGAACGGATAATTGAGGATCTGTCCAGCAAACTTACAAAACGCTTCGGAAGAGGCTTTTCTGTTTCTAATCTTAGAAATTTCAGGCAATTCTATGTGATGTTTCAGGATCGAAAGCCCGAAATTCACTACCCATTGGGTGGCGAATTGACATCAGACGAAAAACGAGACCCATTGGGTGGTGAATTGGGTACATTAGAAAAAAGGAAGACACAGCAAGACCTGTCTCTCAAGGTCTTTCATCCGAACCTCAGTTGGTCTCATTACCGTGCCTTGATGCGTGTGGATAAGAAGAAAGCACGTGATTTTTATGAAATAGAAGCTGTTGCATGTGGCTGGAACAAGCGTCAACTGGAAAGACAGATTCATTCGCTTTTCTACCAGCGTCTGCTCGTGAGCAAAGACAAACAGGGAATGCTCCTGGAAGCCAGAGCTGAGGAAGACGGTAGACTTAAGCCTCTGGATGTACTGAAAGATCCATATGTGCTCGAATTTTTGGATATGCCGGATTCGGCCAAAATACATGAGTCTGATTTAGAAAAAGCCATTATTGATAAACTGCAGCATTTCCTCCTTGAACTCGGCAAGGGGTTTTCTTTTGTAGCCCGACAAAAGCGTATGCGATTCGCGGATGAAGATTTTTATGTGGATCTGGTTTTTTACAACTATATCCTCAAGTGTTTTGTTCTGATAGATCTTAAAATCGGCAAACTGACCCATCAGGATATCGGCCAGATGGATGGTTATGTGCGCATGTACCAAGAGCATGGCAAGGTTGAAGGCGACAACCCGACCATCGGGTTGATTCTTTGCTCTGAAAAGAATGAAGCCATTGCCCGATACTCCGTACTCAACGACAGCAAACAGCTATTTGCATCCAAATACATGCTCTATCTGCCCACCGAGGAAGAACTACAGCGCGAGTTGGAGCGGGAACGACGATTGATCGAAGAGAGACAACAATTGGCAAACGAAGATAACAAAGCTGATGATTAGTTCAGTTCTGACCAATCTTCAACTTGGTCAGTCATTGTATGACTAAATGAGAATTACGAAAGGACACAGGTTTTAGCCGTAGTTGGAAATGGGCTAATAAGAGTCAAAGATAAAGATAGAGTCAGGGAAAGAGTCGGGGCAAGAGTCGAGGCAAGAGACAGACTCATTGAATACACTACCCCAGCAAAGCCGCAGAGTCGTGTTCAAAAATACACGCTGCCAGAAGAGCATGTTTCTTATTGTTTTGCGTCCTCTCAACGGAAAACAATAATATAAATAACCTTTGTGCCCTCTGAGCCTCGAGCGACCCTGGGAGCGGGCGGTGAATAAAATCTGCGTTAATTTGCGTTCATTCGCGGTGCCAAAGGCTCATTTTAGATTTTTATGCCTAAAACAGAAAAAAACCGTCGTTGGGAAATTTTTCGTGCGTTACTTCCCTTTTATGGGAAAATCGTTACGCCTGATTTCCTGCGGAAAACGTCTGATTTTGTTTTGGGTACCATATCTGATCAATTTGAGGTTGTTGTGCACCCCAAAGCAAAACAGGCAAGTGTGAATAAGTTTTCGATATTGGATATGAATAGGGCACCAATTATTCTTCCTGAAGATGAAAATTATTGCCCGCATCCAGAAGCTTTGGAATGGCATAAAAAAGAAGTTTTTAACAAATTTTCGATATAAATTCTTAGAGCAATCATTTTGACGTTGAAAACATGGCTTTAAGAAAAAAT
>CAZDAB010000432.1:0-3291 GCA_964502855.1 uncultured Desulfobacteraceae bacterium
TATGATATCTGTAATGCAGCCGTTTTAGAGACATGACAAGATACTGGCAAGAAAAGCACAGGTATTGACAAGCCCGATTTTTATGGGGTAATCTCAATTTATCACAGTAAATGCTAAATCTGAGATAAGGTCTGAATCAAAGTCGTCGGTTGCTGCAGTATGGTTGATGCTTGTTATCCGGCCCTACTACATATTGGGATGCTTCCTGCTACAGCACACAACTTTAAATTTTCCCTTATTCCGAGCTCAAAAAGGGAATTCTTATCACTAACACGTTAAATACATGCCGCGCATAACTTGCACCAGCGAGCGGCACGACTTCAATCTCAATGATCAAGGTTCCTTTCCGTCTTAGTTTACGCGGCCAGCTTCTGATCGTCATGCTGTCGATGATGCTCCTGTCTGTAGGCAGCCTTACCTATCTCCAGGAAGTCGCAGAGGACAAGGTGTTTGATCTGATCCAGGAAGAGATCAACGGCCTGACAAAAGCCATTGAAATCAGCGTGGAACGGATAACCGCCGCAGGATCAACCAACGAGGCCCGGCTCAAGAACTACCTCGACCAATTGCGAAAGCGAAACATCGAAGAAGTTTCCATTTTAAGCGACAAGCAGGAAGTGATTCTGAGCTCGAACCCTCAGTTGATCGGCAGCAAGATAAGCGTTTCAAAAAACGAGTTTCTCATTATGGCAAAAATTGGTGAGGATGAGGGCGGAAAACCGAAAAAGCTTTACAGCACATCCGTTCCAATCATATCAAAGGGCAAGCTGGAAGGGTATATTCATATCAGCATGTACTTCGACGATTTGGAAAATTTGAGCCTTGAGATGTTGCACCGCAGAGTGGCCTGGACGCTTCTGGTGTTTGGAATCGGCGTGCTGCTCTGCATTTTCATATCGTACCGCTACACCAAGCCCATCGGTATATTGATCGATGCCATCCGCTCGATCTCCCTGGGACGGATGCCCAGCCTGCCCTCGATTCCCCAGGCCGAGATCAGGAGTCTGGCCGACTCGCTCGGCGACATGATCACAAAGTTAGAAGAGCAAAAGAGCATGGAAAAAAAGCTCAAGCATGCGGAGCAGCAGGCGATGCTGGCCCAGCTTGCATCGGGCATTGCTCATGAAATCCGTAACCCGTTAAATTTTATCAGTCTTTCCGTCGATCACCTGAGTACGCTGAAATATGTGGAGACAGCCGGTGGGGGAGATGGGCCGGAAGATCTGATCAGAAAAACAAAGGCCGAAATTCAGAGAGTGAACCAGATGGTAACAAATTTCCTCGATCTGGGCCGGGAGCTTGTGCTCCATCTCATCCGCATGAGGGCCGACCTTCCGGTGGAGGAAGTCCTGGAGTTTAACGGTCACCTGATCAGGGACCTCGGCATTGTAATTGAAAGGGATTATTGTGATCCGGTACCGGCTGTCGAAATCGACATCGACAGGATAAAATCGTGTTTTAAGAACTTGATTGTTAATGCCGCCGACGCTATGCCCAACGGCGGCATACTCAAGATATCCATCAGGGAAAATGCCAAGTCTGTAGAGTTGGCATTTGAAGACACCGGGGAAGGGATTAGGCCGGATGACCTCCCAAAAATATGCGAACCATATTTTACAACCAAAAAAACGGGCACCGGGCTTGGTTTGGCCATCTCAAAACGGATTATAGAGGCCCATGGAGGAAACATCGTAATTATCAGTACCTTCGGACGGGGAACATGCGCCAGAGTTTCAATTCCTTTTGCCGGAAGGAGATAGTGATGGGGAATTGGAAGATACTCGTCGTTGATGATGAGGCCTACCAGCGGGATATTCTCAGGATTATCCTGGAAAACGAGGATTTCGCGGTGGAATGTGCCGAGAACGGGGAACGGGCCATCGAAATGTACCATAAATTTTCGCCGGATATTGTGCTTTGCGATTTTAAGCTTCCCGACATGGAAGGAACACTGGTTATGGAACGGCTGATAACCTCCGACCGTGGCAAACACGAGTTCATCATTTTCACGGCACACGGTACCATCGAGTCCGCCGTTAAAGCCATCAAAAAAGGGGCCTTCGACTACATCACAAAACCCGTCGAACGCGAAAAGCTCATTATGACAACCCACAGGGCTTGTGAGCGCCTGGCACTCATCCGGGAAAACATACAGCTTAAAAAACAGTTGGCGCGTCCATTTAGCATCGAGGGTATTATAGGTAACCACCCGAAAATAAAGAAAATTACGGATTTTATCAAGACGGTCGGCCCGCTGAACATAACGGTACTTATTACAGGTGAAACCGGGACGGGCAAAGACCTGATCGCACGGGCGATTCACGCTGTTAGTCCCAGAAAAAACAAGATTTTTCAATCGGTTAACTGTGCTTCCATGCCGGAAACATTACTCGAAAGCGAGCTGTTCGGATATGAAAAAGGCGCCTTTACCGGCGCATACTCCCAGAAGCAAGGCCTGATTGAAAGTACCAATCGTGGAACCTTGTTTCTGGATGAAGTCGCGGAACTGCCTGTCGGTTCCCAGGCCAAGCTTTTGAAATTTTTGGAGGAAAAAAAGGTTAGGCGAATCGGAGGCAAGGAAGAGATTGCCATCGACGTTCGTCTGATCGCTGCCACCAATAAAAAACTGGACGAGGAGATAAAAAAAGGGCGCTTCAGGGAAGACCTCTTTTACCGATTCAGAGGGTTTGTCATTGAATTGCCGCCTTTACGGGAGCGGTTCTCAGACCTGTACCTTCTGGCGGATTATTTCATTGAAAAACACAACCTTGTTTTCAACCGGGCAGTCCGGGGAATCAGCAATGCGGCCCTGAGAATGCTGATGGACTTTCCCTGGCCGGGCAACGTGCGTCAGCTGGACTCGGTCATTGAAAAAGCCGTTCTGCTTGCAAAGGGCGATATTATAGCGCCTGCCGACCTCGACATTCCGGTTCAGCAAAGGAATGCTGCCTGTTCCACTTTCAATTTTGAATTACCTCCAGAGGGTTTTCCACTTGAAGAGATTGAACGTCAGGTCATCTTCAAAGCCATGGAAAAATCGGGCGGATGTATCGCCAAGGCTGCCAAGCTCTTGGAAACAACTTACAGGACCGTTGAGTATCGGGTAAAAAAATACGGTATTCCCCGGGATAGTCAACCAAATGGTGAACAAGATCAACCAAAACGTTAACAAACACTTCCGACACCCTTGCATCCTGCAAGCATTCCTTGGTAGCACCAAACCCATAACTAACTAGCCCTACAACGTTATTTAGTATAAAATAACCATTGATTTATTAATTAAAGTCTGCC
>CAZDAB010000433.1:0-3290 GCA_964502855.1 uncultured Desulfobacteraceae bacterium
GCGGGACCGCCAGTGCCGGGTTAGCGATTCTTTTGATTACAACCGGCATCCCTTATTCCGTCTTTTCGAGTCTGCTTCGGAGCATGAACCCTTCTGCGCTGGGTCGGCTGCCGGAACAGGAGTTTATAAATGGATTCAAGGTCGCATCATTCGTATTTGGAATCATCAACACCGGTGCGATAATTCCATCGTTTTTGCGAGGCCCAGGGAAGGCGGGCCTTGTAAAAATTCATGGAGATAAAGAAGATGATCAACCCTTGCAAGGCATTTAATCCGATTAATAAATCCCCAAGGTTGAGAAAAACCAAGCATTACTGTTACTTATGCCATTTATAGTTGCAAAACCGGTAGAATGTATTATAAGTTTGGAGCAGATGAAGACATAGGAAAAAAGATCAAAAGGATAAATAATTGAGAGGTTGGGGAGTTTTTTTCAATTCAATCGCTCCATGAATAATCAGCAACTGCATCGTACAAACTCATACATAAGGGCTCGTAACGAAAGAACAGTATTTAAATAGTAAAATAAATGGGTTAGGTGGATCAAATTTTTTATCTTTTAAGTACGAATTCGAAAAAGGCGCTGTTCTTTCGCAACGATCCCTAATGCATTCAAACAGTGTACGATTTCGTTGCCGATCATTCATTCCGCTTTATTTAAGGGTTTTATGGAAAAACTCCCCGACCCATCAAATAATTGGGCAGTAAAGAAAAATTTTGTGAAAAAACTATATCGCAGCGTCTAAAAAAGATCTCGCTCTGGGCTTGATTGAAGCCTGGTTCGTTGGCGGGTTCACGGTGGACACAATAAGGTGACGCCGGAATTCATTATATATACCCAAAGGAGAAAAGGACTATGAAAAACACTATAAAAAGGTACGGTTATTTGTGGGTGGTCGCGGTTGTAGGATTATCGGTCGCGGGCTGCTATTCCCCCCAGGGACGTCCGGATTACACGGCCTCCGGCGCTTTGGCCGGCGGGGCTACAGGCGCGATCGTCGGCAGCATGGCCCGGCACCCGGGACCCGGCGCGCTTGTCGGCGCAGTGGTCGGCGGCCTCATCGGGCACGGTATGGACCAGGAACAGGAGGCGCGATTGAGGGCGCAGGCCCCGCAGACCATGCAACGGATTGACCAGGGTCAGCCGTTGACGGTGGTGGACGTCAAATCGCTGGCAAAGGCCGCGATCAGCGACGATCTCATCATCAGTCAGATTCGCAACTCCCGGACGGTCTATTATCTCACCACAGCGGACATCATCGATTTGAAGAATGCGGGGGTGAGTGAAAGGGTCATCGACTTCATGATCAACACGCCGACCCAGATTCCGTCCGCCCAAGTGGCGGGCGTGGCAGGGCCCCCGCCGCCGGCGCCGCTGCCTGAAACGATTGTGGTGGCACCGGGTCCGGACTATTTCTGGGTGGGAGGCGCGTGGTTCTGGCTCGGGGACCGATGGGTCTGGCATCACGGCTATTGGAACCGGCCGGCGCATCCATACAGGTACGGCGGGTACGGGCGCCACCGGCGATAGCCCGGCTTCAGCAGTGCCGAAAAGCGTATTCAAATTGGTACAGTTTTGCCGGTTTGGACGTCTGAATCCTCGGCAACCATCAGTTGGAGGAGCAGCGATGCGCAAAGCGGAGAATAATAAAGCCAGTGACCGGGTGCGACGGTTCTTGGCACGGGCCTACTCACGGGCAACACTCCCTTACCTGGCGGTGGGGCTGCTGCTCATCGTTCCTGTTGCCCGACACGGTTCTGTGCATCACCTTGAGCGCCTGGTTTTTATCAGGGCGTCTTTATCAGATATCAAGCTGTCAAAGGATGGTGCCAATGGACGAAATGATAGCAAAAATTTTCATAATCGCATTCTTGGTAGAAAGCATTGTGCTCCATGAAA
The DNA here is from genome assembly GCA_964502855.1 of uncultured Desulfobacteraceae bacterium. Classification (GTDB taxonomy): domain Bacteria; phylum Desulfobacterota; class Desulfobacteria; order Desulfobacterales; family UBA11574; genus S5133MH16. The sequence continues at coordinate 1,901 of CAZDAB010000433.1, forward strand.
TGGCGCACGGCTATGTCGCTTTGCTGTTCGGAGACCAAACGGCCAAGCGCCAAGGGCGCATCACATTCAACCCGATACCCCATATCGACCTGCTGTGGACCATCGCGATCCCCATCATCGCTTACTTTCTTTCCGATGGGACGTTTATCATCGGAGGTGCAAAACCAGTACCCGTTGATCCGAGCAACTACCGGCGCCCGGTCCTGGGAGACATCTGTGTCTCGGCTGCCGGCGTCGCTGTAAATTTCCTCGTCACCGTGACGATGATACTGCTGCTCAACATTGTCCATATAGTCTCCGGTAATTTTAGCGGTTCATTGGCTGTCTATGTGCTGTTGCACGTTGCGCTCCTGAATATCGTTCTGGCGATGTTCAACCTGATTCCCATCCCACCGCTAGACGGCAGTCATCTTTTCAAATACTTACTGCCCCTGAATTTGCGCAGAAGTTATGAGATGCTCGGCCGCACCGGTGCCGGTTTCATCATTCTAATTTTAGTCATGAACATACCCGGTTTGTGGAATATTTTCAGCACAGCGTTTTTTGGGGTGAGAGATTTTCTTCTAAGCAATCTCATTTTTTTCTGACCGGCATCCTTTCCGCTCTTTTGGCCGCTGTGATATCCTGCAAACACCATGTGGCCTGACGGTCCGCAGGATGACGACATTCGAGTCACTTCAGTCCAAGCACGGGTACCACGACAAGACTGACGAAATCAATGAGGCAATGTATAATCATTGTGGCAAACAGGCTCCGACGCTAGTATGGTTGCTTACTCAATCAGTATTCTGGGATGCTTCGGGGTGATAATAATCCTGTCCGGGAAAGACCGGGACACGGATGTCATGGATGACTTTCAGGGACTCTTCTTCCACGCCCCTTGGCTGACGGGTATTTTTACGGTCATGCTCCTCTCGCTGGCAGGAATACCCATGACTGCTGGGTTTTTGGGCAAATTCTATATTGTGAAAATGCATCAGCATGTGCCAAATAACCCTGATGAGCGGCAAATCCACCCAGCACCAGAATAGTCTCACCTTCCAGAAAGGTGCCAATCAGTATCGCCAGGTATCCGTAATTTTCGATCAGAGATTCCACTTGATTTCCTTATGGTTAAAGTCCCTGGGTGTTGTTGATGATAATGATTTCTTTTTTAGTCTCCGAATGCTGAAAGATTGTGGTTCCCATCCAAGGGCAATAGCCAACATGCCATAATCCAAGACAGGCGAATCGGGAACACAAGGTCTTTACCTTTGGGTGAATGAAAAAAATATTTTTAAATTTTTATAGGCTGTGATAAATATAGAAAAAACTGAGCTGCTGGTCAAGCAATCAATGCCCAAAATCCACCGCCTAATTTCTAATCAAGCCATTTTCCGCCTGTCAGAAA
>CAZDAB010000434.1:0-3282 GCA_964502855.1 uncultured Desulfobacteraceae bacterium
ACTTGGCGGATGCTTCGGCTATCTGATCGGATGGCAGTTCATGGCTTCAATCGGGAGCCGTATTGTAGACTTTTACGGTCTGACCCCAAAGGTCGAATACATTGAGGCCCTTTACAATAAATATGATGCATGGGCCGTGGGAATCGCCGGATTTACTCCCATACCCTACAAAGTATTCACCATTGCAGCCGGTGCATTTAACATCAATTTTTCGGTATTTTTAATCGCATCCTGTGTATCTCGATCCGCGCGATTTTTTCTGGTCGGTGGACTCATTTATGTTTTCGGTCCCAGAATTCAATCCTTCATCGACAAGTACTTTAACATTCTAGCCACCGCCTTTACCGTTCTTCTTGTTGCCGGGTTTTTAATCATTAAGTATCTGTTGTAATCGTTCGAAATACGCCTAAAAGGCTCGCAAAGCAAGACCCAGAACTCAGCGGCATTCAATCGAAACACATTTTTTAAAATTCCTTTAAACAGAAAGGGGTGTAAATCAAGATTGTTGGTTATTGAGTTCAATCGTAAGGTGTCAGTGTTCAGGTTTCAGGTTTCAGATCTTCAAGTTTCTCGACCCTGACGCCTGACACCTGAACTCTGACACCTTTTCCCCAGAGCTAAATACGTAGCGCAGACGAACATGGATTTTCATATTACCAACAGCCGTGATTCACACCCAACAGAAAGCTCGAAATGACAAAAGACATCAGAGACAAAGCCCATATCCGCCACGAAGATATCATCGAATTGAATTTTATCAGAAAACCGGGATCCTATGTATTCCGGAAATATCATAAGCAGGGGTTGCGATCCCAAATCATGGAAGTGCTCGATCCGGATGATGTTATAAAGCAAAACAAAGGGGAGATAATAAACGAAATGTTATTTTTCCCCTGGGCCATGCCTTTAAAAATGCTCAGGATTTTTAGAATAAGATTCGACTCCTTAACAGATGTTTTTGAAGAGATACGGAAAGTTAGAATTATCGAAAAATACCTGCCATCCGATTCTTATGCTAAATCCGAAGAATTCATTGTGGATTATATGTGGAATGGAAACCGAGATTTCATTCTTTGTGGCCTCCAGGAGTATGTGGCGGGTGAAATTCTGAATCCATGGGAAACAACAGGTACAAATCAACTGGAAAAATTTTTTGCCGACATCAGCATTAACAGACGCAATACCCCGGGAATGAGCATGGATCAGCTTGTCGCAAGGTTCCAGAAGAACGTTGAGAAGTTCATTAAAAGCGTTAAAAAAATGATCCTTGAAGCAAATTATGTGCCTGATTTTGCGGGCTTAGAGAATCTTCTCGTTACACCCGAAGGGGATATTAAACTGGTAGATATCAATAATATCTCCAGGGTTTCATTTGGACCGGACATCCGCCTGGATGACAAAGGATATCCCGTATGCGATAAATCCATTGAAGCAATATCAATTCTCGAACAAAAACTTCTGGATAAACCCATTGATAAAACCGAAAAATTGTATAAAATATTTCTTGATCCTCAAAGAATGAAAGAGGTTAGTGTTTTGGAAGAAAAATTTCATGGCTCCTTAAAATTAACAAACGCATAAGGCCCGGAATCAATTTATTTCTTTATTATCCATACGATGATCGGAAGCAGCAATGCCAGAAGAATCAACACGCCCGGAATCGATAAATACGGCTGATACCATGGTTTGCGCTGTGACCGGGCCTTTTTGACTTCAGCCAAAAACCAGTTCCCGATCATTAAGGCAGCCACCAGCACAGCGACTAATTTTAAAATATTTAGTAAAGTTGGCACATCCTTCTCCATTTATGAGTCTGTTGATTAATGGTCTTTTCGCACAATCTCTGCGTTATGCTTCATTTCACGAAATTCGCGACGCCTTGAAATTGAACTTCCTTTCAGAAAAGATCTTTAAAAATAAGGAAGCAGGTTCGGGATATTGTTTCTAGTTCAGCGTATCCAAAGGACTTTTGACCGCATCCATATCTTTGCTCATAACATGGGTATAGATTTCCGTAGTTCTTACATCAGCATGACCCATGAGTTTTTGAACCATATGGATATTGGTTCCGTTTTCAAGTAAATGGGTTGCAAAACTATGACGAAACGTATGGCATCCCGCTTTTTTATATATTTTAGCCTTGGCTAAAGCGCGTTTAACTGCCTTTTGAAGCCCTGATTCCAACACATGGTGGCGCATGATCTTTCCGCTCCTGGGATCTTTAGAACGCTTTTTTGACGGAAACACATACTGCCAGGCGGTTTCCTTTGGAGCCTGTCTATATTTACGGGCCAAAGCTTCTGGGATGTACACCTCCCCGAAGCCTTCTTTTAAATCATCTTTGTGCAGCGAGATAACCCCATCAATTTGTTTTTGTAATTGGCTGCGGATAGATTCAGGCAAATTAACCGCGCGATCCTTACCCCCTTTGGCGTTTCGGACAAATATCTTCCCCTGTCCAAAATCCACATCCTTAACCCGCAAGCGCACGCATTCCATCAGTCGAAGACCGCAACCGTAAAGCAGTTGGGCCATTAATTTATGTTTGCCGTTCATGTTGGCCAGTATGTTGCTGACCTCTTCTTGTGTGAATACCGTTGGTAAATTTTTTCTTCGTTTTGACCGCGTGGGTGCAATACCGTCTCCCAAATCAATATCAAGAACCTTTTTATACAAAAATATCAATGCATTCAATGCCTGTTTCTGGGTTGCGACAGCAACATTCTTCTTTTCGGCCAGATGACTCAAAAACCGCTCAACTTCATTCTTACCCATATCTTTGGGATGGGTTTGGCCGCCATAAAATTTTATATACTGCAATATCCAGGAACAGTAAGACTGCTCGGTCCGGTATGCATAATGGTAATATCGTAAAACTTCTCGGACTTGATCCATTAAACGATATTCTGGATTGGGTTTAAATTTTACCTTGCTTTCCATAACCTTGTTATATTATACAGTTAAAGTGGAAAATTAATCCTATATAAAAGAATTAAAAAATTCAAGAAGAAAAATTTGCTTCAATTTTAATTAATATTCAAATACATGGAAATATTTTCCAGATATATGATCTTATATCACGGAAAATTTTACGTCTATTAACACTGTTGAACTAAACCGCTTCGCGGTGGTTTTATTTTGCCCTGAAAAACCTGGTCCTTTGGGCCAGGATTCTTTCCTTTTGTTCTTTGAAAATTGAATAGTGTTTTACCATGTGGTGTTTTTAAAAGGACATCCTTTTTCAATGATTGTGCTACCTTGCTTGTTCTTCTTTCTGTAATA
>CAZDAB010000435.1:0-3276 GCA_964502855.1 uncultured Desulfobacteraceae bacterium
GGTTGATGCAATGCTCTTAGCCGCATGACGGCACAAAACTTTGGACTGTTGAGCTAATATAAGGAGGCTTTTAAATTCATACGACGCTTCATCTGATCCGACCTTGATTTGATATTCTTGAACACGCTCGCCCGGTTTCTAACAACCGCGGATATGTACAAATTCACACTGTAAAGAAAACTGTTGAAGTGAGGGAGGTTAAAGCTGATGGCAGACATTGTGCCCATAGAAAGGATTACAAATAAAATATACTTGATGCGCGGCATGAAGGTGATGCTGGACAGAGATCTGGCTGAACTCTACGATGTGGAGACCAGAACGCTTGTTCAGGCCATAAAAAGGAACAAGCAAAGGTTTCCCCCTGATTTTATGTTTCAACTTTCTAAAGATGAATTCGATTCTTTGAGATCACAAATTGTGATCTCAAAGGGAAGGGGAGGCCGTCGCTATCCTCCTTATGCCTTTACAGAGCAGGGTGTTGCAATGTTTACCCCGTTAAACGCATAGCTTGTTTAACCGGGGCTGCCGAGTGTGTTGAACAGCGATAGGGCCATCCAGGTTAATATCCTGATAATGAGAGCGTTTACAAAGCTCCGAGAAATGTTGTCAACACATGAGGATCTTAAGAAAAAAATCGATGATATGGGAAAAAAGTATGACCAACAGTTCCAGATCGTATTCGATGCCATCAAACAATTGCTGGAAACTGAAGAAACACCCAAGAAAATTTACCCCGTTAAATTTATTGTTGCCAAATGCGCATAAAAGTCTGAACCGTATATATTTGGGATTAGAAATGGATTGATTGTTGGCTGATATTTAACCGGGGAGATCGGTTTTACGGTAAAAGAAAAGCAAAATGCATCCGTCAAAAAAGAAAAATAAGGGGGATTAACTCAAAAATATTCAAGAGCGGATTTGCCTTCGGCTTCAAAATATAGCAGAATTAAAAGGTGTATTATTTCAATAGATTGTAGAATTCCGAAACATTAAACAGGGCATAGATATGGTTTATCAGTTAAAATACGACAAAATTGGGTATTGGTCTGAGATTAAGCTTGATATTATTAAAGAGTATGCTTCTGCCTACTCGAGGATTATAAGTAGCCAAACCAGCCCCCAATTTTATCACCTTTATATTGATGCATTTGCCGGACCAGGAAAACACATCTCCAAAAACACAGGGAATTTTGTTCCTGGAAGTCCTGAAAATGCACTATTAGTTACCCCCCCTTTTCGAGAGTATCATTTTATCGATTTGGATAAACAGAAAATTGAATCTCTGGAAAACATGGCTGGAACCCGTACGGACATTTACATCTATCACGGTGATTGTAATCATGTTATGTTGGATAGGGTCTTTCCAAGGACAAAGTATGAAAACTATCGACGTGCCTTATGTGTTTTGGATCCTTATGGTTTGCACCTTAATTGGGAAGTGATATCTAAAGCGGGTCAAATGAAATCTGTAGATATATTTTTGAATTTCCCTGTGGCAGACATGAACCGCAATGTTCTCTGGCGGAAGCCGGAAAATGTTTCATCTTTTCAAATTGAGCGAATGAACAGATTTTGGGGAGACGATTCCTGGCGAAAGCAAGCCTATGTCGCTTCACCGCAGATGCAATTATTTGGAAATTCGAAAAAGGAAAAAGCTTCAAATGAAGCAATAGCAGATGCTTTCAGAACACGACTGAAAAAAGTGGCTGGTTTTCAAAATGTTCCTAAACCAATTGCAATGAGAAATAGCCAAAATGCAGTTGTATATTACCTTTTTTTCGCTTCGCACAAACCAGTAGCAGAGAATATTGTGCAAGACATCTTCAATAAATATAAAAATAGGAGGGGAAGCTGATGGCTGCAAATTCTGCAATCGAATGGACCGAAGCCACCTGGAACCCCGTCACAGGATGCACGAAAATCAGTATCGGCTGTCAGAACTGTTATGCGGCAAGGATGGCATACCGGCTCCAGGCCATGGGGCAGCCAAATTACATTGACGGTTTCAAGGTAAGAACGCATGAAAAAGTGCTGTCTCTTCCGCTAAGATGGAAAAAATCCCGCGCAATTTTCGTAAATTCCATGAGCGATCTTTTTCATGAACAAGTACCTGTTTCCTTTATACAAAAAGTGTTCAGCGTCATGAAGCAAGCGCAGCAACATATATTTCAGGTTCTTACCAAACGCTCCGAGAATTTGCGGAAATTGAGCACAAGCCTGCCGTGGCCGGACAATGTCTGGATGGGGGTTACTGTCGAAAATAACAGGCTCCTTAAACGAATTGAAGATTTACGAAATACACCTGCAAAAGTAAAATTTGTTTCGTTTGAACCTCTTCTTAGCCCAATCTCAAATATCAATTTAACACACATTGATTGGGTTATTGTAGGTGGAGAATCCGGTCCTAAAGCAAGGCCCATGTCTTCCTCATGGGTGAAAGATATTCGGAATCAATGTCTTGCCGCGAATGTGCCTTTTTTCTTCAAGCAATGGGGAGGGATTAACAAGAAAAAAACCGGGCGAATACTTGATGGCCGAACCTGGGATGAAATGCCTGGATTTTACAAAAAAAGTGTTAAACAAGATAAACAAAAGGAGGGTTAAATCATGCTGATATACTCTTTTTCAATATAGATGGATTTAGGGGACAACCACAAATCATGGGATGCTGCTTCTGACTCTATCCTGACATGGTATTTTTGAGCGCGACGGCCCTGCTTCTCACCCCGACATTTGATCCGATTTTTTTCCCCTGCTTTTATCATTTTTTCTCTGGTTTGTCCTTATCTGACAAAATGGTGTGTTACAAAAAGCGAAAACAGAGGATTTGATCTCGTTCTTTTTAATCGGAAAACATCATGCAACTCGTCATCAACAGTCCGGGAACTTTTATAACCCAGAAAAACGAATGCTTCAGGCTCAAACAAAAAGGTTACAGCAAAAGGACGAAAAAAATCAAAAATGAACTGAATTAATCAAAAGAGGTAAGAGCGGACCACTTTTTGAGACAAAAATAAATTCTCTGCATAATGTTTCGAATAAGTCTGCAAACGAAAAGCATGAGTAAATCAAATATCATACCAAAGAAAGATCAAAAAACATCCGGCATATTGAATCGCTTACTGCTCCAGCAGATCAGGCATGTTCATGGTTTTGCACTGGAAGCTGGCGTTTTTCTAAATGACCGTGAACTGCTTCGCTGTGATAGCTGCGGGCTTCTTGAAGATGTGGATATTAAAGGCCGATTGATTACATACTAAACTGAGCGTTTCAAAT
>CAZDAB010000436.1:0-3273 GCA_964502855.1 uncultured Desulfobacteraceae bacterium
TATTTTCAAAAGCCAGATGGCTTGCGATGTTAAATCCGACCTCACCGGCACCCACGATTACGATTTTCAACTGCCTCTGCTCCTTTTTGAAATTGCTACATGATTTTTACCATACAACAATAAACATGCAAAGGCAAATGACCACAAAAAGAGCTGCCCAGTCCCTTAAGCGTGCGCAAAGCCCGGGATCTGTTCTGTTTTCAGAATAACATCGGGCCTCCATGGCAACTGCCAGCTTGTCAGCCCTTTCAAAGGTTCGCCGCATAAGCGGAATTCCGAGTTTTCTCAATCGATAGACCGGATTCTTTCTATTCTCCACTCCTCTCGCCCGCTGGGCATCAACGGTTTCCCTTGCCTGATCGAAAATAACAGGAATAAACCTCACGACCAGACTCATCATGGTGGCAATCCTTTTGGACGGGATAAAAGGGAAAGGGTTAAGGAGCCACTCAACAGCAGCTTTAATTTCTGAAGGCCGTGTCGTTAAAACAAACGCTAATCCGGTCAAGACAACAATCACAAGCCGCCAGCAAATCAGGGCGCCGTCATAGAACCCTTCCCGGGTCATTGAGACGGCCTTAAATTCGATAACCGCTGATCCGGGAGTAAATAATGCACGGGCGAAAAAAATAAACCCGAGCAACACAAAAATATACCGAAAAGCTCTTAAAATAGATTTCAAAGATAGTTGGGCATGCAGTAATAAAGCAACCAACACCAGAGTTAAAACTGAAAGTGAAACAGGATATGATTTCAGACTGGTAACGCTGATAAGGACAAGAAATATGAGTTTAAATCGAACATCCAGCCCATGAAGGACAGAAGATCCGGGACGAAAATTGAAAGCGCTCAATTCAGCCATGATGGAACCTCCATCCCCAAGCGGGAAGCACACGGTTCTCTGATACCATAGGATTCAAGCTCCCCAAGCAGTTGAAAGGGCATTCCATCTTTCACCACTTTTCCGTCTTTCATTATAACCAGACGATCCGCATGGGCAATTACCTTTTCCAGATCGTGGGCCGCAACAAGAATGGTGTGGCCGGACCGGTGGAGAGAAACAATCTGTTTTAAAACCTGTTTGACACCGGGATAGTCAAGGCTGGAAAAAGGTTCGTCAAAAACCAGTACTTTAGGTTCCATGGCCAGGATACCCGCAATGGCGAGCCTTCGCTTTTCCCCGCCCGAAAGTAAATGGGGCTTCTGATCTTCAAAATCGAGTAAGTCCACAATTTTCAATGACTCGAATACCCGTTTTTTAACCTCGCTTCTGTCCAGACAAAGGTTTTCCGGGCCAAATGCAACATCATCGCAAACCGTTTCACCTACAATCTGACTGTCAGGATCCTGGAATACCATTCCAACCATTTGCCTTGATTTTACAAGATTTTTTGATACCGGGAGTCCAGCCAGACGAATCGTGCCGGCGGTAGGCAGAAGAAGTCCGTTCAGGTGTTTTAAGAGAGTGGTTTTCCCAGACCCGTTCTGCCCGGCAATAATGACAAACGTCCCTTCCCGGATAGTAAGATTTACATTTTCCAGACCTAGAGTACCGTCGGCAAATCGGTGGCTGAGGTTTTTTATCTCAATGATATTCATATAGTAGCCCGTTCATCGGTTACGGGTTAATTACCGGTCGTAATGCTTTTGCAATGGGTAGGGCTGCGGCAATTTTTAGAGCATCGCCTAAAATAAACGGATACATTCCCACCGCCAGTGTCTTGGCCAATGTCATACCGGTTAATACTTTCAACCATGTTACACCGCAAGCATAAATAATGATACCGCCACAGACCATAGCCAATACGTCAAAAACCACACGGTTTCGTGTTTTTTCGGTGATCAATCCGATTATATAGACCGCCGGAAGAAACCCCAAAAGGTATCCGCCCGTAGGTCCTGCAAAGCGCCCTATTCCACCGACCCCGCCGGAAAATACCGGAAGACCCAGAGCACCTGCCAGAAGATAAATTCCGACACTTGCAACACCCCACTTAGAGCCCAGTAACAGGCCTGACAGAAATATAAAAAGATTTTGAAGAATAATCGGAACCGGACCTATGGGTATTGCCAGGAATGCGCCTGCTGCGGTCAGCGCGGCCAGAAGTGAGGCATATACGGTCATATGAAGTTGTTTAGCGGCAATCATATATAACTTTGCTCAAAATTGGAATGCCGGGATACCGGCTTGTCCTCTAATCAAGTATGAAAGCAATCCCCATAAATAATTTTTTTTATTGATCCGTCTGCAAGTTTCAACATCAGCGCACCGGTGTTGTCCACATCCACGGCAATGCCTTTGAACTCATCATGGGTGGTTACAATTTTTACCGGCCGGCCCATGGTCAAACTATAGCTTTTCCACTCAGAGATGACATTATCCAGCGTATCCTTGTTAAGGCGGTTTTCAAATGCATCCAAAAACCCGGATAAAAGCTGTTTTCTCGAAATATTCCTGCCTATGATTTTCTTAAGGGACACGGCCATGGGTTCACGGGGGGTGGGATCATTATTAACATTTACCCCCATACCGATGTTGATAAACGTAACCCTATCGGTTTCAGCCTCCATCTCAGAGAGTAATCCCGCAACCTTTCTTCCATTTACAAGGATATCGTTCGGCCATTTAACCCTGGCATCAATATGAAACATGTTGTGCAGGGTTCGGGCAAGAATCATGGATGCTGCAAAATTGACCCGTGAGATGAACGCCGGCGGTATTTGCGGCCGGAGTATAATGGTAAAATAGAGCCCGCCTTCCGATGAAAGCCAGGTTCTTTTCAAACGACCTCGTCCTTTGCTTTGACGTCCCGCAATCACTACGGTAAAATGAGGAGAATTGTTTCTTGCAAAGTTTCCGGCAACATCCATTGTGGAGGTAACTTCATCAAAATAATGGATTTTTAATTCTCTATCCCCAAATTCCCACGGGTAAAGGATGTCAGGATCGTTTATCAGACGGTATCCTTTGGGTGTTGGCTGGATAGCGTACCCAACTTCCTGAAGCTTTTTAATATGTTTCCATATGGAAACCCTTGAAATCCCTAAATGAGAACTGAGCGTTTCTCCGGAAACAACGTCATTTTCCGCTCTCAATATTTTAAGAATTTGTCCCTTCATTGTTTATTTGCTTTCTGGTTAGCCTTGCTGATCGCACCCGTTAACGCAATAAATAAAGATTGTCAACGCTTTTGAAATTGGCCCGGAAGTTGTGGTATCGAAATATCTTAATGTTTACAATCTGTTCAACGGCCTTTCGTGGATATTATCAAA
>CAZDAB010000437.1:0-3262 GCA_964502855.1 uncultured Desulfobacteraceae bacterium
TATTTGAGGGGTCGGGGAGTTTTTCTTTTAGAGCCCCAAATTAAGCGGAATGAATGATCCGCAACGAAACCGTACACTGTTTGAATGCATTAGGGATCGTTGCGAAAAAACAGCGCTTTAATAAATTCGTAATGAAAAGATGAAAAATGTTATCTACCGAACCTATTTATTTAAATATTGATACACTGTTTTTTCGTTACGAGCCCTTATGCATGAGTTTGTACGGTGTAGTTGCTGATTATTTATGGAGCGGTTAAATTAAAAAAACTCCCCGACCCCTCATTATATTTAGTATATAATAAGGTTCGGTGTCAAATACGGAATGTTATCTTGTTTGACACCAATGCGCCGTTATTGTACCATCATGCTCTAATAGATGGTGACCAGCGGTATGGAAAGGAGTTGTATATGCGTAAAAGAATTTTGATTTTACTGATACTGCCATTTGTTCTTCTGGCGTGTAAAGAGAATTCCCTCAACCTTAAAATCCGGTTCAATCAGGTTCAAGGACTGAAACAAGGAAACCGAGTCATTTTCGGGCAGAATCATATTGGCACCGTCAACGGTCTGTTTTATTCGGACGAAGGTTTTTTCCTTGTCGATATTGGCATAATAAAAGATTTTGCTGACGCTGCCACGGAGCATTCCAGATTTTTTATAATTTCCGACCCCCAAAATAAGGAGAATAAGGCCGTTGAGATGATACAAATCCGTGACGGCGGAACGCTTTTGCGAAATAATGCCACAATAGAAGGCTCCACTGAAACGACGGTCCTTTTCCATCAGCTTTTTGGTGGAATTGAGAACGGGCTTAAAGATTTTGAAAAACAGGTTGAACAATTCTCCAAAGACTTGAAAAGCATTCCGGAGACTGAAGAATTCAAAAAGCTCGAAAACGAATTCAAGCGTCTGGCAGAAGAAATGAAACGATCCGGCCAAGAGGTTCAACAAAAGATAAAAGAGGAATTATTGCCAAAACTTAAAGAAGAGATGGAAAAACTCAGAAAACGATTGCATGAGTTCGGCCGTGAGGATGAGATGAAACCTCTTGAAATCGAAATGGAAAAAATTAAAAAAATATAACGCCATAAATTCATGAGAAACAGGGCAAACGCGTTTGTCCTGCCATAAGAAATAAGAAACCCTGTATGGGCAAAAGGTAATATGAGACCTTTGCAAAACGCCCCTTTTTGTCCAATTTCTGCGTCAGGCTCAAATTTTAATCCTCAAAATACTCAATGTATTCCTGTGGTTAAAATTTTCGCCTTCCTTGAACTTAAACAAAAATTGACATTTTGCAAAGGTCTCAATATGATATATTTTAAATTCAGTGTAAAACAGAAAACAGGGCTGCTAAAATGACGGAAAAAGTTTTTATTTACAAGGATAATAAGGCGATAATTATTTGCCCTAAATGCCAAAAATCAAAGACAATAGACATATCCGAAGAATTAGGTTCTAAATACTTCGTTCGGTTTAAGCACAAATGCAGTTGCGGATATTTATATATTGTTTTTTTGGAAAGAAGAAAAAGACACAGAAAAATAATAAATCTTCCGGGGACATACACTTGTTTTGTTTCCGGAGAGCAAGCAGCTAAGGGATCAATGACAATACAAGATATCACTCGCGCCGGATTAAGCTTTAAACTTGACGAGAGTGCAAATCAAAAATTTAATATGGGTGACACACTTTTATTGGAGTTTCACCTGGACGACAAATCGAAATCTTTGATCAGAAAAGAGGCGGTTATAAGCAATATTCGCGGCCCTTATATCGGTGTTAAATTCTCTTCCGTTGATCTTTATGACAGGGCTCTTGGACGGTATATGTTTAGCTGATACTTGATCCTGCTAAACCCCCTAGCAGGAGACGTTTTGAAAACATTAAATATTTGAGAGTGATTATGGATATTAAAGAACGGCTAAAGAACTTGTTAGAAACGGCAAAGCTTTATCGATCCCAGGGATTATTATTCGAGGCAAAGAGGAAATACCAAGATGCATTAATCTTAATTCAGGAAACCGGGTTGATAAAAGATGGACAAAACCTGATAGACATGATTTCAAAAAAAATTAGTGGCGTAAAAAAAGATATTGAAAAAATAGAAAAGCAACCCACATTACCTGAGGTATCAGAAAAAGTTCAGGACGTTATCAAGGAACTATTTTCAGATACAACAGGAAAAGACAAAGATGCGGCAACTCTGGAAGGTGCCATAACACTGGCCAAGTTCGGTCAGTTCGATAGGGCTTTAAAAGAGTTAAAAGAGTTGTTAAAAAACGATTCTGTCCGAATGAATGCGGCTAAAAATATTTTGCGATGTCATATGGCACGCACTTCCATAGAGGATGCTGTTACGGATATTTTTACCAACAATCAATTGGTAACCATACGTCTGTTTCTTGAAGTTTTTCGTTTCGATAACTTTAAAGACAATATTTCCATTCAGTTAAAGAATCCTGCACATGTTGAAAAGCTTGAGATAACAGATGGCGAGGTTCCCGATATCTGCTCCATGATAATAACTTTGGACAAAGGACCCCTAAAAGGAGTGGCATTTATTCTTGATGTCCGTTTTCAATTAGGAAATGTAATCACTTTATTCATTGAAGAGCACAAAGAAGAATTGCTGGAAAGTTTTGAAGTTGGCAAAGCAATTGATAATCTTCAGTTTAATACCACGATTGCCGTATTTAAAGGTAAAGGTGTGGTTGCTGAAAAGATAAGGATGGATTCCGGATCAAGGCAGGGAGATTATAGAGTCGACATAAAGGTTATGAGTTCGTAGGGGAACTTGATTTTTTACTTTGCCGTCTCAATTTTGACTTTTTACGAGTTCATCAATATTATATCCTTAATGTTTCTGCGATGTCTTTTTTTTAATATTATCTTTATTGCTTGTCACCTGACAAGAATCTTTCAGTCAGGTGGAAATCCCTAATTTTGGCAGGATGTAAGCCTGCAAAAGATACCAGATTCCTACGATGATCACCAACCCGATAATTTCTTTCATTTTTTATCTCCTTTATTTTTTCCAAGAATCTTACTCGTTCCTTAAGCGATTTTCTCTCTATGCACGCTATCCCGAATATTTTATGAAAATTTTCTGGCTATAGTATTTGATAAAAATCAGGGGTTACAGGTGACGGTTCACGTAATCACGTGCATGTGATACAGCCTCTGTGATTTCTTTTGAGTGCGGAAGGCTATAGCGCTGAGATAAATTGATACAGTATTGCTCAGATAAATTGATACACGC
>CAZDAB010000438.1:0-3260 GCA_964502855.1 uncultured Desulfobacteraceae bacterium
GTATGATCCGGTGAAGCGTCAAAAAATGGTAAAATTGCCTTAGGGTCCAGACCCGAGATTTTGTGACATGAATTGAGAAGGCATTGTAGTCGGCTGCAATACCGATGGAGCATGATGCCACCTCCCTTTTGTGATCATGCTCCATCATTAAACACCCATTAATAAAAGGCAAACTGCTCTAACTGCGGGGTTTATTGGTTATGTGTGAATTAAAACAGGTGAGTTAGTTATGCGAATCATCAAGCTCGGAACAGGAGAATTTTCCAATCTTGAGGAAGTTGAAAATTACTTTGAGAACGTTCTTCCCTATCGCAATCCACCTGGAAAATTCTTGATACCTTCACCACTGATAGGTAAATCCGGACTGAACGAAGGTGAAGAGTTGCTTTTTGCATTCCAGGGAACAATATATTTTTCAGCACTTGCCGCAAGCGAACGAATGGATAATCAGGACAGACGTACTAAAAGAGATTATCCTTTCTACTTTCTGATTGATTTACATAGTTTAAAAAGACTTAGAATCAGCCTAAGCGAGATTGAAAACATCTTGGCTCAAAACGATATCACTATGTCTATTGTCAAATCACGCAGCTGGCCGATGATAGAGGATCAAAATGCAACTCATCAAATTTGGAGATTAACGGGTAGTAGGAATCTAAGTAGAAACGAAACCAGCAGAAAAAAATATGGCACAGGAGGAGAAGGTATTGAGCATAAGCGGTTAAAGGAATGGGTTGCAAATAACCCACGGAGCGTCGGCATTAAAAACGTTCGGTCAACCAAAGTCGAGCATTCTTATCTGTCCGGCGATTCCGTGGACATACTCTTTGAACTAACGACAAATACAGACGTTGTCATAGAAATTGAGACTATTGACCCTTTGCCAGGTTGCCATCAGGCAATCAAATATCGAGCATTGAGATGTGCGGAAAGGGGCTTACCTTTGTCATCAGACGAAGTACAAGCGATGATCGTGGCTTGGGAAATACCAGTTCATGTAATGGAATTCTGTGAGAAGTATAATATCAGACATGTTGAAAAGAGAATCTAACTGTGTGCGCTCGGAGCACATAGCCTGTCAGTGAAGTAGACAGCCAGGGCCTCTCGATTTTCAACATTTTAGGCAGTTTGGGTTTTATTGGCTTTTGTGACAGTTCATGTTGCCCTGGCTGTCTACTGACTTCTGCGTTAGCCTTTGGAGATTATGATGACAACCAATACAGACAAATATAAGGCGGACCTTGATTCGTTGATTAAGCTTGGCGACTCTATGGAATTGGATCTTACCTTCAGGCATCTTGAGGAAGAAGGGCAGCTGTCAGATGATGATAAAAAGAACTTCAAAAAATTCAAAGGAGCTTTTGAAAAACACTATCAGCGTTGGTATACAGAGTCTTCCGCAGTAATAAAGCAACTAATCCCTGATCGTAGTGCTGAATTTGAAAATCTGTACAAAGGTGACGGAAAACGAAAAGAAATTAATAGCACAACTTATAACTTGCAGGATTGGCTCAATGGTATCCGAGCAGGATTTAATGAATATCGGGGCGAGAAACATTACAACGATTTTGCAATAGTATCGATGCGTTTTCATACTCAGCTTGAAATCCTTAAAGCGGTAAAGGTTCGATTTGAAAGTTCACTATTAGACATCCGGCAGGTTGTTCAGGCTGATTTATTTGATTCTGAGATAGATGCCGCAAGAGAGCTCTTGAAGCACGGTTTTCTGAGGGGTGCTGGGGCAATCGCGGGTGTTGTGCTTGAAAAACATTTAGGTCAAGTTGCCGATAATCACAGTATAAAAAGTAGAAAAAAACATCCGACAATTAGTGACTTCAATGATTTATTGAAAAAAGGGGGAGTTATTGAAGTCCCCACTTGGCGACAAATTCAGCGACTAGGTGATTTGCGGAATTTTTGCGATCACAATAAACAAAGAGAACCTGCTTCAGATGAGGTAGCAGAGCTTATTGATGGGGTGGAGAAAATTACCAAAACCATTTTTTGATTGAAAGGCTAACAAGTCGCTGGAGAATCGACGGGAAAACGCTGGCGCGTTTCCCGCGTCTCAGCTCCAGCGTTGTGCGTACTGACTAAACTGGAGGAACCGCGATGGATGATCAAGAGAAAAATCGCATGGATGTTCTTGAAATGCTCAAGGGCTGCTGCCTACAAGAGCTTCAACGATCGCCGTAGTTATGAGTGGAAAATGTGCATAAGTATCTGGACGCCCTTTGCTGTGTATATTGGTGCACTCGTTACACAACCAGTCGAATCAGGGAAAACTCTGCCAGTGGCAGGAAATCAGTTGGCCATAGGTACCGCTCTGGTTTCTTTGATAATAATTGCTATTCAGGTTTTCTGGACATTAGGGCTGACGCGAGCCAACAAGCTCGATAATGTGTAAGACTGGGATCTTCGTGATGAAATGTATGATGCGCTCAAGCATCAGAAGCCACAAGACACTGTGGCGGACGTGGAGAAGATAAAAAAACAAAGGGGAAAGCTATCGCACTGGGCACACAGAACGGAACTCCTGCTAACTTTGCTTCTGGGTATCGTTGCCACAATCGCAGCGATAGCACGTCATGGTTGAAGGATGTTGTCGCACAACAAGATCAATACAGCCGATCGCTAACGCTCCGGCTGATTTTTTCGTTATATTTTTAAACGGATAAGGACCACATTATGGATGTGCCAGCAATAGGAAAAACTAGAGGAATATTTGAAATTTTTGTTCCAGGGGTTTTCTTATTAATAAATGTAACTGGTGTTCTATATTTGCTTTCCCAAACTGTAAAGTCACTTGAATTCATTGGTAAATGTATTAGATATATTATCGGTCAGCCAGGTTTAATACTAATTATACTGATTTGTTTCGGTTATCTTATCGGCATGATTCTTAGACTGCTTATGACCGATCTTCCTGATCAGCTATCAGCACGGTATCATCGATTTTTTAATAGGAAAAAATCAAAAAAGAACGATGGCTCTTACAATTCTTGGAGTATAGAAGAATTCCCTTATATAGAATACATCGGCGAGCTTATTCTTCGTGATCTTTGTGACACTTCTTCCCCCATTTACGAATTTTACAAGAAAGTATGGGAGTCGAGAAAAAGAAAAGAAGGAAATAAAAGATTTTTCAATTTTTGTAAGACAATGCTATTGCAGGAAGGAAATGAGATGATTGTAATGGAACTAAACCTAAAATAAGCGAATATTGAAATCTAAAGATAAATTTGGTAGTATTTACTACC
>CAZDAB010000439.1:0-3259 GCA_964502855.1 uncultured Desulfobacteraceae bacterium
AACACGAAATGAAGCGCAACGCAGAAATTGGACTTTTTACGAAGCCGTCAAAATTCCTTGTATACTCTTGCCAAAGGGTGACCCGGAGCTTTTATGGATAGATCCAAAAAGTATCCGTACGGAGTCTGAACCACCGAGTACCCTGCATTCTCCAGACGCATTTGCGCCCGGTCCAACAGGTCCTGCGCTTTGTCAGGGTCTGCCTTGTCTTTTCCCAGGTGGGTAAAAGAATGGAGAACAATCCGAATAATATTCCATTTTCTGGCCAGCCACTTGGCGTTTTTAATCAGTTTTGTCTCTGCCGAACTTCCATCTTCAACGTCACCGGGCTCGATATGAACAAAGGCCGCCACGGCATTTTGGTTTTCAGCCGGTTCGGCTTCCGGAACATCATCCAGGGTTTTTATAGCAGGCACCCAATCAAAAGCATCACAGTACCAGAATAATACACGCATGGCTTTTTAATTCCTTAAGCCGAATATTTCATGAAATTTTTCGACAGGCCTTTTTATTTTCGCCACCAAGTCACAAAAGCACTAAGAAAAATTAGTAAAGAATCCTGGCCCCAAGGACCAGGCTTTGGTTATCTCCAGAGGGAATTTGCTTTATTGAAAATTTATTGACTTATTGAAATTCCAAATAACAAATCCCAATAAACAAACAAATAACAATGACCGAAATTCAAAATCCCAAACAAAAAAAACAATCGCTCACGCGGCGCAAGCGCCTGCGCTGCGCGTTGAACGGGTTTTGAATTTGTATTTTTGAATTTGAGATTTATTTGTAATTTGGTGCTTGTGATTTGTGATTTAAGACACCACAACCTATTGAGAAGTTTCTAAATTAACTTAATTCTTTGTGTCTTAGAGTCTTTGTGGCCATTCATTTCTGATTGATCTCTCAGCCCATAAACACAGACAGTAGGTTTTTTCTTGCATCGGCATGCTGTATGGTTATCTGAATCAGGTCCTCGGGCTTCAAATTTATGCCGCTGGATAAGGGCAGATCGCATTCTATCATGTATTCGGATAGGAGTATCTGGTAGTTGTTTCTTCTTTTATAAAGCACAACCGCCTCTTCTTTTTGCCCGATTCTTTTTTCAAGATATTTCAACAACCAGTACCTCTGGCGGTTCAATTGAAGTTTTGATACACAGCTCATCGGATGTTCGAGCATCTGTATTATATTATCTATTTCTTTGATGGTATAAGGTTTTTCCAAGCCGAGGACCGCCCGTATCTGCCGCTGAGTGGCCAGATCAAAGTATTTCCGGATGGGTGACGTGGCAGTGACATAGGCATTCAGACCCAATCCTGAATGATGTTCGGGCTTCGGGTTCAGCACAAAACGGCTTAACAGCCTTCGCTGCATACAGTTTTGGAACAAAGAACCATCAGTTCCTTTGTAGAGTCGCTCACGAGGGGGTGTTTGGGATCTGTATATTGCCGGAGCGTTATGCTCCGACAGAAATTTGGCCATGAGCCAGTTTGCCATGATCATTATTTCCGAAACCAGCATCCTTCCGGGACTTTCCCTGTTTATCCGGTTTACGGTAACTTCATTATTCTCATCGACCCATATGTTAATCTCCGGCAAAGTGATCTGAACGGCTCCTGCAGCCATCCTGTTCTCACGGAATTTTTCTGCGATATCAAGGAGTATACTAATCTCCTTACTGTCTCGAGCGATTATATTGACATCGTAATAAGTGAGCTGATGCTCTACCCGGATCAGGCTCGGGATTATTTCATAGTTGATGATTTCGCAAGATCTGCTTAAATTCACCATAATGCTGACGGCGGGGCGTAATTCCCCGGCTTTCAGGCTGCAAAGATTTTCTGCAAGACAGGCAGGGAGCATTGGTATTTTCTGATCGGGCATATAAATTGAGCTTCCGCGGGCCAGAGCCTCTTGATCAATAATATCTCCTTTTTCAATAAAATGTCCGACATCAATAATATGGACTCCCAGAGTATAATGATCCCCATGATCTTCTATACTGATGGCATCGTCGAAATCTAACGTTGCCTGGCCGTCGATGGTCATCAATGAAAGCATGGTCAGGTCTTTTCGCATGCCGTTATCCGAAAATTTTTGCTGTAAACCGGCCAGCTCCGTTGCTCTTTCCATGATATTGTCGGGGAAAAAAGTTGATATATTATATCTGTAAAGTTCCGTATTTTCGTTTTTATCAAAAACACCCAGCTTAACCAAAACCTGAAATATACCTTCATCAGCATTGATGCCGGCCTTAACAAACATTGATTTGGCAAGGTTATAATGTTTGCTTTCCTTTTGGAAAAGATAAAATGATTTCAGAATGTTTATAATTTGGGTTTGGTTTTTGGGGGGGGAGGGGTGAGTATCATTCAGGACGTTTTTAAGCCATTCTCCGCCCTCTTTGACGATGCGATTTCTGCGTGCGGTTTCTCTTTCCTGAAGAATCTTTTGTTCGACCTGATCTTGGGTATGGGGAAAAAAGCAATCATGGTTAAATTTAAAATAAAGCCGGTTTGTAAAAAATGCCCTGACAACAGCAGACTCGTGATCGCAACTCGGATTTTCCGGGAAACAGAATCCGGTCATTGTGTCAAGGTCGATCCATTCTTGTTCCGTGTTTAGAACTTCCCATAATTCTTTGATATTTATGTGGCTTATCAAGGCGTTACGCCGGCTTGCTATTTCCTTTAACGTATGGACCATCGCACTTCTTCCCATGGCGGAATCCAAACGCATTTCGCTCTTATGTGACAGACGACTTGCCGAAAGGTTGATTTCCCGGTTGGTTTCGGTCAGAAGTCTCAGCCTCTGATTCTTTACTTCAAGGACGACCGCACAAATAATTTTCTTGCTGTCAATATATTCAACTACATTTCCTGATTCCATAGCCGGGTACCATACCAATCACTGCTGTGAAAGTCAATGTAAGGTGAAGCGTCAAAATCCGACGTAATCTCGGAGGATTTAATATTTTCCGTAGCCCTGGACTTAAAAAAAGAATTTGACTTTATTTTTAGTTCTGGTTATCAAAAAAGTTTTCTATAATAAACTTTTCAAAAGGCATATATTTTAATGATTACACTCGATTTTAAAAAAATGGGCGGATTGATACCGGCCATTGTTCAGGATTATAAAACCGGTGAGGTTTTAATGCTTGCGTTTATGGATCAAGACGCATGGGATGCAACCCTTGCCACCGGAAATGCCACTTATTACAGCCGCACCAGACAAACCCTCTGGATAAAAGGAAAAACGTCCG
>CAZDAB010000440.1:0-3257 GCA_964502855.1 uncultured Desulfobacteraceae bacterium
TGCTATGAGTTGCTTGTAGAGGATCATTTAATCCTCATATATCTCTATTTCCACGGGATCTTCATTATCAAAAACATAAGGAATTGGTTTATAACCCAAAACCAAAAGGTCATCTTTTACATCTTTTCTAACCTTTCCTTCATTCCCAGAGCAATAAAAATCCAGATAATTTTCACCCTTATCTCTCATATCAGCCACAAGCCCACCGGCATATCTCCAAGTACACCCATACGCATTTTTGGGTTCCTGAGAATAGTGTAGCCATTGAACATTACAAAGTGCCGCATAAAGAGCTTGAGCATAACTATCATCTTGAATTCTAAATTCTAATTTCCACAAATCTCGTTTAAAGTTTGGCTTTTTCATTGTTTTTCATATTATAAATCGAGCAAAATATAAAAGTCAAGGTTTTTTTTACTATAGATTAAAAAAAGATAAAAAAACTCTTGATTAATTCAAAATTTAATATATAATAGCGATCATGGAATTAAATATTGAAAAAATAAATACCGAATTAAAGCGAATCGGCAAATCAAAATACTGGTTGGCAAAGCAACTGGAATTACCAATACAAAATATCATGTATTGGATTAATTCTAAGTCTTTACGTGGTGCTGAGCCCATTGGTAAGGTGCTTCAAATAAATCCCAGGGACCTTATCAAATAAAAGCAAGGCTCCGAGTCCCTGCAAAAACTCATCAGGATAATAGCGCAATGAAACACAGCATAAACATAAAAATTCATTATCCAATTCGGCCTGGGCATAAATCCGCAAGTGTATATCATTCGTGCCCTTATTGTCTTTGCGAGGATTGGGGTTCTGTTATGCTTTCTAAGGAAAGCCGAATAGTTGAATGTAATAATTGCGGACAGGAATATATTTTAACGAAAGCGAAGGTAAAACATGGCAAAGCGACCCAAGAAAAAGACCCGCAAGCAAAAAATAGCTGAGTCCAAGAAATACCTTACGTGTAAGTCTGAAAGGACAAAGCCGGAGGATATTGAGGACTTGAACGCTATGGAGTTGAAAGGTGAAATATGCAAAAAGAAATGAAAGCAAGAAAAAACTATGTCTGTGACCATTGCCTCAGAAAAATTTATAAGGGTGATATTTACATATTTGGCAAAACCAGGGACCCTGACTACACAACCGATGTTATGGGTAATGATGTCCAGATAGGGGTAAGATATAGCCAATGGCGTTTATGTTGCCGAGATGATTGTGGCACATATACAAATAAAAAGCGGTAAACCAATTATAATTCTTCTTGACACAAAGACATGGTAGTGTATAATGTGATTATGCTAAAGTTGAGATTAAATAATATTAAAGATAGAAAACGGTTTAGGAAGCTCAATACGGTAACGTATTGGGGGGGACTCAACTCCCTGCAAACTCTCCTAAACCGTTTTGTATTTTTAAGAGGCCATAATGCCAAGAAATAGAATGATAAAAACAGAATTTTGGGATGATGAAAAACTTGCAACTATTTCAAGAGATGCGCGCCTAACATATATTGCACTGTGGAACTTTTCAGATGATTATGGAGTTGTAAAAGGGCACCATGCATGGCTTAAAAATAATATATATCCATACGATGAAAATCTAAAGATAGATACCTTTCAAAAATGGCTTTTAGAGCTTGAATCCTTAAATCGAATAATTCCATTCTCAACAAACGGTGAAATTTATTATTACCTTCCAAAGTTTCCGATACACCAAACCATTAACCGTCCGTCATTACAACGAAATCCAGAACCTCCAGACAATATACTTGAGCCTTTAGAACAAAATTATGATTACTCAGTGAGTACTCCTGAACTACTCATTGACGAAAAGAAGTTAAGTATAAAAGAAAAGAAAATAAAGATAAAGGATGAACGCAACCTTGTTGCGAAGTCTATTATTGATTTTCTTAATAATATTTCTGGAAAGAATTTTGGTTATGGTGAAGCAAATTTAGAACCTATTCGTGGCCGTCTTTCCGATGGTTTTCCTTACGAAGATTTTGAGACGGTAATGAAGAATAAATGGAATGATGATAAATTTGATAAAAAATATTTTCGACCATCAACTTTGTTTAGACCTGCTAATTTTGAAGCATATTTAAACGAAAAAGCAAAACCAAATAAAACAATTCTACATGGGATAGAAGCTCTTGAATGGGATGGATCTTAGTAAAAGCAAACTGCTTGACAATATCGCTTATGTTCTTGATTGGGTAAATTCTGCTCCAGGCTGGTTTTCAATTAACGACTATACCGGCGATAAAGATGAGCGATACATTATTACAGAGAAATGCGAAAAACTTGTCAAGCTGGGATACCTTGAGAGATACGGTAAAAGGCGTGGTTGTTACCGTAAACCAGAAAAAGAATTGATTGAAATGGACTATATAAACGCTATTGATGATCCGGTTGATATTTGGCTTCCGTTTAACATTTCTGATTTGGTTGAAATTTACGATGGCAATTTAATAATGTTTGCCGGAGCAAAAGACAGCGGCAAGACCACTATTTGTCTTAATGTTATAAAAGAAAATAGACATAAATTTGGAGAGATTCATTATTTTAATTCTGAGATGGGCTCCGGGGAGTTAAAAAAACGGTTGTCTAATTTTCCTGACATTGCGTTAGACCAGTGGAATTTTAAAGCGTATGAGAGAGCGGATAATTTTGAGGACGTTATTTTTGCAGGACCCGGCAAGTTGAATATAATAGACTTCTTAGAAATACATGACGAATTTTATGTAATTGGCAAAAAACTAAAAGCCATACATGATAATTTAAAAGGCGCGGTTGCCGTTGTTTGCCTACAGAAAAACCCCGGACAGGATACCGGGTTGGGTGGTTGGCGGTCAATGGAGGTTACACGGCTGGCCCTGGCCTTGGATTATGAGAAAGTTAAGATAACGGTAGGTAAAAACAGGCGTGACCCAAAGATAAACCCAAGGGGATTAGTTAAAAACTTTAAAATTAAGGGTGGTTATCAAATTATTGATAGATACAATTGGAGGCGAGAGGTCGATGAAAAAACCGATGGATAAATTTATAATATCAGAAATAAACCGATTTCGGTCGGTTATGCACGAATTAAAAAACGAAGGTGTGCCTTTGGATATAATTATCAACCACCTTATCACACACTTAACCATAGAGATAGAGAAGCGGTATGGATCTTAAACAATACGAATATTACAGGATGGAAATAACCAAGCCCAGGAAGCTGTAATGAAAATATCATTATTAACCGACGC
>CAZDAB010000441.1:0-3250 GCA_964502855.1 uncultured Desulfobacteraceae bacterium
CCAGCGCTCCCCTAAACCTGGTGATCACTTCAGAATATAGCCGGATTACGAGCAAATACGGCACCAGAGGAGAAAGGTATGCTATGATCGAGGCCGGTCATGTCGGGCAAAATATCTTTCTCCAGGCGGAGGCCCTGGGTCTGAGGGCCGGCATCGTGGGGGCTTTTCATGACAATGATGTAATCCGGGTCATGAAAATCAGCAGATCCCATGAACCCCTGCTGATTTTGCCTGTGGGATATGGGGCGTAACACCCTGCGAGACCTGGGTTCAAACCTTGATTCTTGATTAAAGTTTTTTGGGCATTTCGTCATTGATATCTATTAAACGTTAAACGAATTTGAAATAAACTATGCACAAAATATTCTCAATATATCACCGCAAATGCCAGACCTGCGTTAAGAAAACGATATCTGAAAAATGATCCTTGCTTGATATTTACAGGTCAAATTTTGTATCTGCTAATTTAGCGGATTTCACCTTACGATAGCAATCAGCCGCTGGGCGCGAGGATTGCCTTGTTCGCATGTTCTTCTTACCGTGATAGAACAGATGGGTACGGAGGCGTACCACTCGGAACATGGCGAGAGTAAATCAGAGGCATGCCAGCTGCGTTGGTCACAGAGTGATCTTCATTCCTTGGGTGAAGCTATGTGTTTAATGTATTATTAGTTGCATCTGTGGATAAGATTGTCCAAACACCTGGGCACTGACAGGGTGCATTTCATCTGAATTGAATTATGGTGACGGTCACATCTGGATAGTTGAACCAAATCCACTTTGGCCCCCCCACTTTTTGTAAGTAACCCATCTCGTCGCCCCTTAGCTCCTTGAGGGTATCAACTAGATCACTGACGTTATTCCCCACGTAAAGGCCGTGTTCATTATCCAATAGCCATACAGTGTTATGCCAGACTGATACAGCCATTATATGTGTACCCCATAAGATGGCGTAGTCCCCATTGAGCGTTTTCAGTACCTCACATGCTTTCTCAACCCCGATGCGGTCTGCTCTATTCAATACTCGCCCGAACGAGAGATTGGCACATTTTCCACCCCACAACAGGCGCTCTTCAACTCCACCTGAGCCATCGCCGCGACTGCCGTGGCAAAACTCCCTCATCACCCTCTTGGTCTCATCAAGGGCACTTCCCGTGTGCGGATTGTAAAGGAAGTTGCCCCTTGTCGCTTGGGCCAGCCAGGTAAGAGAAGCCCCCCCACACACACCAGTTCCTTTGTTGTGATCAGGGTTGCAGTCGTGTTCGTTCGATAGGGAAAAGACCTGATTCATAATCATTAGCATCTCCTGTGATAAGTAAAATATGCACCATGCGTCGTGTTCTCCCGTAGTCATTCATGGTATGCAACAAGCAGAAAAGGTCATCTTTTCATGATGTGTTGCCGAAAGCATAGTACATGCGAACATTAGTTTAGGTTTAAGCCCTCCACCTCTGGTGGAGGACCCGGATAGGTTCTACCGATCCGGTGAGAAATAATATAGGTAATTCCTCGGGAAAGCCCTTAAGGGCAATACAGGAGGAATTACCTATGCATGATTGGGAAAGCTTATCCCATGTAAGATGGGATTGCAAATACCATATCGTATTTGTCCCGAAGTTTCGTAAAAAGAAATTGTATGGCAAATTCAGGAATCGAGTTGGCGAAATACTGAGAGACTTGTGCCGCCAACGCGGGGTGGATCTTTTGGAAGGGCATTTAATGCCAGACCATATCCATATGTGTATAAGCGTTCCACCAAAGTACAGCATCGCTTTTGTAATAGGATTTCTGAAAGGCAAAAGTGCGGTTTTAATCCATCGCAAAGTGCTAAAAGAGAAACGAGTATCTGGACTACATTTTTGGGCCAGGGGGTATTGTGTCAGCACTGTTGGTTTGGATGAAGCAACCATAAGAAAATATATCCGTGATCAAGAAAAACTTGATCAGCAACAATTGGAACTCGATTTAGAATAAATTAACCATAGCCCCAAAGGGGCTTTCCCAATGTGAACTCCCCCTTCAAGGGGGCTTCCTGAGGCCACCCGCTCTGCGGGTGGAGTTTCACTTATTCAATGACATGCTTCTTTTTGTCATGATTAGATAATTTTAACTGATTTTTCCTCAATATAACAAATTTTCTGAAATTTAAATCCAATCCAATAATATACTGAATTTTAAATATTTATTTCGATTATTGTTAATTCTCACAAATTTCTGGTGTCGTCTTTTTATACCATATCAATATATTAGGACGCAATCAATTTTTTTTTAAATTTAATTCATGGAGGTATTATGTATCTGCGATCGATCTGGAAATCGACTAAGAGATATCTTGTGTCTCATAGACATGTCTGAAAAAAGAGCAAAGTACAGATCACTAATGAGACTGTCGAAAAAGGTCCAGTTAGAGAGCATATTTTTTTAGAGTTTTGCTATATTATGATTTTTTAGCCTTCCTTTAAATATCCTTTTCAACGAGTAAAAACTTTTCTGTAATTTTCCTTTTAAATTAGTTTGTTATATGATATAGAAGAGATGGTTGAAAGCACTGTAATGTTGAACATATCAACTATTAATTGGAAGGAGAAATGGCCAAATATAAACGTTACGATTATTCACAAAAAATATTTATTCCTGTTTCACTTGAAGATCAATTGATGCCTGGAACATTAGAATTTGCGATTCACACACTTGTAGAAACACGAATGGATATGTCTGTTTTTGATGGGAATTATAAAAATGACCAAACAGGTCGTTCGGCGTATGATCCCAAAGTTCTTTTAAAGGTTGTTTTGTTGGGGTATTCACGCGGGTTGATGTCTTCTCGAAAGATTGAGCGAGTGTGTTGTGAGAATGTGATCTTCATAGCGATTTCGTGTAACCAGCGGCCGGATCATAGTACATTAGCGTCATTTGTTGCCTCGATGAAGGATGAGATTTCGACTCTTTTTACAGACATATTATTGGTCTGTGAAGAAGAGAAGCTTTTGGGAGGGACTTTTTTTGCTTTAGACGGATGCAAACTTCCTTCCAATGCTTCCAAACGATGGAGTGGTAAAATTTCTGATATAAAGAAGAAAAGGGAGAAGATCGAGCAAAAGGTCAAGCGATTATTAACAGAACAGATTGAAGCCGATAAAAACGACAGCGATGGTTTAACCGAGCTATCAAACCGTGAGAAACAGATTGAGAAATTACAAAAACAAGCCGAGCGGATTGAGAATTGGCTAAAGGAAAACGATGCTAAGAT
>CAZDAB010000442.1:0-3250 GCA_964502855.1 uncultured Desulfobacteraceae bacterium
AGGAAGGCGTTCCGATTGAGGTGGTTGATGTTGACAAGGTTCCAAAGAGCACGGTTACAATATTTCCCGACAGGGAGAACAAGGATTTAAGCAGACTTGATATTGTTCTGCCTGATGTTTCTCCTGGTTTCACGAGAACTCCGGTTCTGGAAAACCTGACTGTCGAAGATGTTCAAAAGGCTTTTTCCGGATATGATCCCTTGCCCCTCGGCAGCAAGGGAAAAGACGAGATAAAGTATGAAGGGCGTCATCTTTTGACCAATGAAGTGGTGGAGAAGATGAAAATAAGCCTTCCTCTTCTTGAAAGCGGAATCGGCGCTGTTTCATATTATCGAGAAGAACTTGAACGGATTGCCGGACTCCGCGGTACTCATAAAACTCTGGCTCCTCTTTTAGAAATTTTTATCACAGAGGTTTTGTTTGAAGAAAAGGCAACGCTTTTTGACCAGCGGCTGGTAAGCCGACTTGCCGACAGCGATGTAAGGGAACATATCCGGGCTGTATTCGTACCGCTTATTCTTTCCCGCACAACTATTAAAGAAAATAGAAAACCGCGGGGCAAGGGATTCCCGGTTTCTAATTGGAAACCTTTTCAGGCAACGCATTCGGAACACCACCCTGCAATTTCTGCTGCGCATACGCTTTTTAACCTTGTTCCGTGTAATCGTGCGCTGGAAGTGCTTATGTGCAGGTTCCTCGACCATGCACCGGATGTTAAAGCGTTTTGTAAAAATGCCAGCCCCCAGGCGCTTCGCATTGATTATCTTTCGGAAAAAGGAAGGCTCTCTTTTTATACGCCGGATTTTATTGGTCGGATAAGTGCAAAAGAGCATATCCTGATCGAGACCAAGGGGCGCGAAGATCGTGACGTTCCCCTTAAGGCAAGGGCTGCTGTCGCATGGTGTGAAGCAGCATCACAGGAAAAAGAAAAGTGGATTTACCTGTATGTTACACAAGAAGTTTTTGAAGAACTGAGCGATAATAAACTGAAGACCCTTTTAAGGATGTGTAAACCGTCATTAAAAAGCCTGATCACCGAGGTTATAGATCCCCAGTTGAGCCTTCCATTTGGAGAACCGGAACCAAAGGAGGATACCGGTGTATCTGCATTTCTTTCCGATATAAAATTTAAACAACTTCCTTCCAGATATCAAAAAGCAATAGCCCAGGCTGTAACTTTATTTCATTTTTTAAAAAAGAAAGAGGACGTGTCTTTTGCGCCTGTTTTTACGCCGCTGCTTGGCCCTATGGATGAAGCGGCCAGGGGTTTTATTCTGAGAAATATGCAGGATGACGTCCCTGCTGAGCGTGATAAACAGTATAAATTTTTTCATCCGGATCTGAGTAATTTGCCGGCAGGTGAAGCAAGTTTTCACCAGAGACAGGCAAAAAATCTTGAGAGAACCCTGGTTGATAAAAACGGCTTAATGCCTATAGGCCTTTTGCGCTGGATACTGGATTATGCGAAAAGTACGCGCCGGAAAGTCAGCGGTGTTTTTGAAGTTGCTCGCATTAAATTTGCCGATATATCACAAACCGATCTGTTTTCGGCAATAGATTCGATATATACTTTTCGAAATGAATATATTGCCCACCAGGACAGGGAATTAAGCGATACTGAACTTGCAGAACTGTCTCTTAAAGAATGGGCAAACGGATTATATAACATATGGAATTTGCGTTGAAAGTGAAATGGGGCCTATTATTGACCCCTGTCAGAAAAAATATTCGGTGAAAAAGGCTTGACAGGCTTGCCATGCTGCTTGTGGATGTTGATTATGACGGTAAAATTTTTGATATGGACAGGACTGTATTTGCCAAAGATGTTGGCGATGACGGCGTTATTAAAATGACCGGTTTAACGGAAAGTATTGCCGTTATTGCCATTGATAAACACGGCAATGAGAGCAAGCTGTTTATCATCAAAAAATAAAAATTTGGTCACCTAATGACTATGAAAATTAAAAAAATAGACGGAAGTAAAACATGAGGTTGATATTATAAACTACATAGTCCAATATTCTGTCATTCCTGCGAAAGCAGGAATCCATAACCTCTTGATTTGCCTGGATTTCCACGTTCTCGGAAATAACGGTTTAACCAATACGATATTTCTTTAAAATTCATGTTGTTAGTAAGAACTATGGACTCTCAAGTTCTAAACAAGGAGGCTAATAAAGATGCCATCAGTCAAAGACATCGAAGGGCCTTATAGGTTTTTCTTTTACAGCTTCGATTGCTATGAACCGAAGCATGTACATGTTCAAAGGGAAAGAAAGGTTTGTAAGTTTTGGTTTGACCCTCTTACATTGGCCAAAAACAACGGATTTTCATCAAAGGAACTTAATATAATTAGAAAGGCAATTGTTGTTAACCGAATAAAAATCTTGGAGGCATGGGATGAGCACTGTAGTTAATATAGCAGAACCAAGGATTATAAATTTTCGCGTAACAGACGAAGAAATTATAGCCTGCCTTGCCGATGGCCGCACTATCAGTGTACCACTTGCATGGTCATGGCGATTATCTGAAGCAACTCCTGAACAACGTTCAAAGTTTAAGTTCATTGGAGATGGACAAGGAGTACATTGGCCGGATATTGACGAAGATATCAGCATAGAAGGCATGTTATACGGTATCCCTGCACGACGCCCGAAGCAATTCATTCAGTTATAAACATCATCATAACAGATGTTTTTCGGGATAGAAGGCAAGGTGATTGACAGCTTTTACAAAATATATACTTTTTCTTATGCAAATACCGTTTCTAAAGCCATAAACTTGCTTTCCGCCGAAATTATTCAGATTTTTGAGGATTTGCTGGAAGATAAAGAGAATCTTGGCAGTCCGTCCCGAAAGTGGTTGCAGTATCTGGAGGAAATCATTGAATGCAGATAAAAAAGAATGAGATCGGAATAATAGATTAAGCTCTAATTTTTTTAAAGTAATTCTCCAACCGGTCCATTCCCTGGGCGATGTTTTCCATAGAGGTTGCATATGAAAATCGAAGATATCCTTCGCCGTTTTTTCCGAAATCGATGCCGGGAGCCACACCCACATGCGCTTTTTCAAGAATATCAAAGGCGAGTTTATACGAGTCACCGGAAATGTGTTTTGCATTGGCAAACACATAAAAAGCCCCCGTGGGCTCCACGGTAATCCCGAGACCCATATCTTTAAGGCGGCGAATCATGAATTGTCTTCGTTCATTATAAATCCGCTTCATGCGCAAAATATCTTCCCCGGCCTG
>CAZDAB010000443.1:0-3243 GCA_964502855.1 uncultured Desulfobacteraceae bacterium
TGATGCAATGCTCTTAGCCGCATGACGGCACAAAACTTTGGACTGTTGAGTTATTTTAATAAAAAACTTTTATTGTTTCAATGTAAGAAAATCGAATAATTTTTCCGTCTATCAAACTCCATTCGGTTTCAAGTAAGATATAAGGAGGACCTGTTATGGCGCAATATGAGTTCTGGACACACGGTGTTAACGTTCAAATCGAATATCCTGACAGAATTGTGGGGATAACAGGAAACGAATATGCAGAACCCCGCCGGTCGGGCTGGGGAACTCTGGTTTATCAAAAGGAAAACACCACCAACTGGTTCCACTTTGCGATTCCAACTCCTGTTATTATCAATAATCAAGAAGCCACCTTAAGATTCATCCGGCTTCGGGCAGAAATCAATGAAACTGCCCGAATTGACAGGATCCACTTTCGCCATGACAACCGCATTATGCTATCCCGGGAAGTCAATATAACGAATTGTAGTGTGGACGAAACCATTCAAAGCCCAAAGACCATCATTCGGAGAAGCTTGGCACTATGTGTCCATATCAGTTTTTTGTTCGGTGATGCTAGGGGGATGGTTATTTTTAAAGGCGCAGGAGGTGCTTTTCGATCAGGTTAATATTTTATCCTAAAGTCGATTTTTAATTTCTTTTAACAGATTAACCGCGTTAGCTCCATGTGCAGACATGCAAATTTTTCGAGATTTGTCACCTGATATTTCAAATCTTATTGTTACGTGGTCAGGTAAAAGTTCCTGCCGGATTCTGTCTGCCCATTCAATAGCCACAACATGGTTATCGTCAAGTATGTCGTAGAGACCGATATCTTCAAAATCGACGGGATCTTCAAGGCGGTAAAGGTCAACATGAACAAGGGAGTGTCTGCCCGGATATTCATTTATCAAGGTATAAGAAGGGCTGGTTATGTAATAATCATTCGGAACTTCAAGACCTCTGGCCAATCCCTGCACGAAAGAAGTTTTTCCGCTTCCGAGGTCGCCGGTCAAGGTAAGAACAGCTTCAGTGGTCAGGCATGCGCCTATCTTTTCCCCCAGCTTTTTTGTTTCTTTAACGGAGAGAGTCGTTATCTGATATTTACAGAGATTGGCCACAGTTCCTTTTTTACGCAAAGTAATAAATGACGGCTTGGTAAAAAGTCCAATTTCTGCGTTGCGCTTCATTTCGTGTTCACTGCGGCGTACATAAGTACGCCTCATTCCACGAAATTCGCGACGCCTTTTTATCCCGATAGATTTATGCGGGGGAACTTGAACTTTTTACGAGACCGTCAATAAATGAGTTTCATATAATCCGAAACCTTTGAAAAACGCTTTTTTTTAGCCTGCCCAGTTAAAAAATTTGTATTTAATATTTAACCGGGGCCCGATCCCGATGTCAGGTGGTACATCCCGCCAACTTAAAAAAAGAAATTTCTATTCTATTCGGTTGTGGTTGATAATTACAGGTCTTTGATAAGTGCCAACATTTCTTTTACAGCCCGTTCTATGCCGACAAGCACCGCTCTTGAGACGATACTGTGTCCGATGCTGAATTCGTCTATTTCACTAAGACCTTTAAAAAACTTTATGGTATTATAACACAATCCATGGCCGGCATTGACACCTATTCTTAATTTATGGGCGAGTTTGGCGGCATCCACAATATCTGAAAATGCCTGGTTTCTTTGCTTATGTGTTTTTGCTTCGCAGAATGTTCCGGTGTGGATTTCTATCATGGTGGTATTTATCTGGTGGGCCAGTTTTATCTGATCTGGATCAGGATCAATGAAGATACTTACAGGAATCCCACTATTTTGCAAAGTGCCTACGGTTTCAGCAATTGCATTTTTATGCACAATTAGATCCAGTCCGCCTTCGGTAGTGAGCTCTTCACGCCGTTCCGGCACCAGGGTTACGAGATCGGGTTGGATTTCAAGGGCGATTCCAACCATTTCATCTGTTGAAGCCATTTCAAGGATAAGTTTGGTCTGAGCAACCTTTCGTAATATTCTGAGATCACGGTCATGGATGTGACGTCTATCTTCCCTCAGGTGAACCACAATGCCGTCTGCTCCTGCCAGTTCCACCATGACGGCTGCCGCAACAGGATCAGGGTAACTGACGTCTGCCCTTGTGTTTCTTAAGGTGGCGACATGGTCAACATTTACAGCTAATCCAGCCATCAATGAACCTCCATTTTAATCAGTTTAAGAATTTCATTGCTCTTTTTTTCCATCTCATATGCTTGTTTTTTATTTTTTTCATGATCATAACCCAGCAGGTGAAGGATGCCGTGCACTAAAAGCTGGGTAAAACGTTCTTCCATGCTTATGCCTGCCATTTTTCCCTCTCTTGCGGCGGTTTCAATGGAAATAACCACATCGCCGAGAAGCTGCGGGGCTATGTTATTAAATTGGCCGGTACGCATGGGAAATGCGATAACATTTGTAGGGCCGTATCGATCGAGATATTTTTTATTTAGCTCCCCTATCCCGGAATCATCAACGATAAGGATAGAAAGTTCTGCATCAGGACAGGCCAAGGCGTTTAAGATGGCCCGGGCCTTTTGTTGTACTTTTTTCAGGGATATCTTGTGCTTGTTTTGTCTGTTGTCTAACAGGACTTCCATTTTTTTCCTTTCCGTTGCCAAGGAGAGGTTTTTCGGGATATTCAATGCGGTGATGGTACATTCCTGATAATATGTTGTGAAAGCTTTTTGCAATCTTATGCAAATCCTTCAATGTCAACTCACAATCGTCTAACTGACCATCTGAAAATGCTTTGTTTATCAGATTCTGTACAAGCCCCTGGATTTTGGAAGGTGTGGGATTGGCAAGGGTTCTTGATGCTGCTTCAACCATGTCAGCCAGCATGACAAGGCCGGCTTCCCGGGTCTGAGGCTTTGGGCCCGGATATCTGTAGTTATCTATATTTACTGCGTCTCCACCTTTTAACTGCTTTGCTTTTTCATAAAAAAAGCGAATAAGGCTCGTTCCGTGGGATTGCCTGATCGTGTCGATGATGATTTGGCCGAGTTTGTTTTTCCGGGCGATTTCCACACCGTCTTTAATGTGAGAGATCAGGATAAGACTCGACATGGATGGCGCAAGTTTGTCATGTCTATTAATGCCGTTGGTCTGGTTTTCGATAAAATAAAGTGGTTTTTTTATCTTGCCGATGTCATGATAATAACCGCAGACTTTGGCAAGCAGGGAGTTAGCACCGATTTCGGAGGCCGCAGCTTCAACCATGG
>CAZDAB010000444.1:0-3230 GCA_964502855.1 uncultured Desulfobacteraceae bacterium
CTCCCTTCTGTGTTTCCATTGATCCTGTCACAGGTCCATTGTGAGATATCCATGGCCCTGTATTGCAGATCGGTCATTGCCAAAGCATTATCATTGTCGCCGGAGGCAAATTCCCCGGTAGCAGCGTCGATCCTGGCGGCAGCAATATAGTTTTTGTTTGAAACAATCGTACTATTTACAGAAATATCTCCAGTGGTGCTTCCACTAAAAAATGTGTTTATCCCAAGTGCTGCCAAAACATTACTGGTATCATTGGAAAAGCCAAATGTATATCCGCCCGTGCCTGCAATTTGAAGCTTTCCGTTTGTTATCGATGCATTTATGTTTGCTATCCCATTGATTTTGGTCTCTATTTCTGCAAGTGTAGTGGAAGAATTTATCTCATTAATAACGTTTTCCACTGGTGGATTGGCAGGGTCAGGATCATAGGTCCAGATACTAAAACTCTGGTCGAGGCCAAGTTCGTCATTGCCCGATGTAGTGGCTATACCAAAAGTACCACCGGAACTTGCGTTGTCATGGGTCAATACGAGATAAAGACCATCTGCCGTCTTTGAAGCTGTAACAGGGACTCCTGCCATACCAGGATCAGTGTTTATTGCGGTTATGACGGCATCAATATCAGCGGGGCCATCCAACGTAATATTCACAGTTGTACCATTCTCATAAATTTCCAGGGTTTCATTGCCTGCATACCCTGTGCTAATGTCCTTGGCCCCCGTAAAACTGCTTCTGTTTAACACTCGATAGTAATCGAGACCCGCACCACTGCTCCCCGGAATCCCTATCCCCTGAGTTGTGGATGTGACGGCATATGTCCCCGTAACCGTACTAAATCCTTCAAGCCCCACCCCCTGGCTGTGCTGTTGATTGACAGACCAGATAAATTCCTTTGCCATTTCATCAAGATCCAGTTCATATTTTAAAATGATCTCATCTCTTAATTCGAGCCATCCTCCAAGCTTTCCGTTGGTTATATAGTCCGTAATATCAACATAATTGCCTCCGGAATCCTGCCATTTTACCCGGTCTCCGTTGCTTCCCCCCATTTCCAGTTCATAGTTTCTGTCATCCTGAACCAGTGTACAGCCTCTACCCGCTATAATAGTTAAAGAGTGATTGTCCTGTTCAAAAGTCTTAATGTCCAAATATTCATTCAGCTCCGAAACCAAAACATTGCGCTTATCTCTGAGATCATTGGCCACGTTATTATTTCCTTCCATACCCACAATCTTAACATTGATCTGTGCAATCTCGCGTGTAATCTGATTAATTCTATCAACTCCAACACTTACGGCATTGGTTATGTCGGTCTGAATCTGACTCAAATTTGGGTCCAAGGATTTAAATTGCTCTGACATAAGCACGCTATGCTCATAAAGCGCAATCCTTTCCGAAGATCCTGACGGGTTGTTGGAAACATCATTCCACAAATTCCAATAATCGGACAACATTGAACTAATACTGGTTTCGGAATTTTCGCTAAAAATACCCTCCAGAACCTGCATATATTTCTCCGTCTCTTGGGAGGATGACAGGTTAGATTTTTCCTGCATGAGCCTGTTTTCGATAAACTGGTCAACGGATCGGATTACCTGTTCCGTTTTCACACCAAGTCCCAGAATCACGCCTTGATACTGTACAGCCTGTTTTCCTTGAAGGTTGGGTATTTGTCGAGAGTAGCCTTCTGTATTAACATTGGCGATATTGTGAGCGGTAATATCCAAGCAATACTGCTGGGCAGCCAGAGCACTGGTTGCAATATTCAATACCATTCCCAAGCTTGACATGCTCAAATCTCCCTGTTTAAAAATAAATTGGGGCCCGATTTGCTAAACCGGCATTTATCATTGTAAATAATCCTGGATTCCGTCTCTCCGGTTATGATCGATATTATCTCATCCATAAAATTCAATGAATCATCTATAAAGGTCATATTTTGTATCCTTAAGACCTCAATCTCTCCTTTTATTTTTAGAATCCGAAGGTATAAGTTTTGAAATTCCGCCTTAAATTTTCCGGGAATAAATTCCATTATTCGGCTAAGATTAAAAGATTTTTGATCTTCTTTTAAACTCAATGCAGAGATGATCTCCTTTTTTGTCGATTCTATATCTGCGCAGGTTTTCTCTTTTTCCTTAGATATTCTCCACAGTTTGTCCAGATCTATGCTGATAAGAGATTCTCTCTCTTCCTTCAAATAATGAAGAAGATCATTGTAAAGCATAATCTTTTTAAAAAAAAGCTTTTCAATCAAACGAATGGCTTCATCTTCCATGAATAAACTCCCTTTTCTATTTATCGGTAATTCATTATCTTATCTGTAGCGAAATTTTTATCTTTCAGACTTTCAAAAAGCATCTTTCCCAGTCCCATGCCCC
The DNA here is from genome assembly GCA_964502855.1 of uncultured Desulfobacteraceae bacterium. Lineage (GTDB taxonomy): Bacteria > Desulfobacterota > Desulfobacteria > Desulfobacterales > UBA11574 > S5133MH16. The sequence continues at coordinate 2,382 of CAZDAB010000444.1, forward strand.
CACCCCTTGCAATTTCCTGTGCAAGATTTTCGTCAAACATTGATTTAATGATCTTGCTTTCATTATCATTCCCCAAAAGGGGATCATCATCAATGGTTGTGGTCATCGATTTTAACATATATATCATAAAGATCGATTCGAATTCCGCGCAGGTTTTTTCAAGTTTTACCTGGTAGCCGTCTTTGTGTAATCCTGTTCCTTCAGGGCCTGCTGCGACCGGTTTTATCATTCTTTTTCTCCTTTATATAATTTCCAGATCCCCCTGGAGAGCACCTGCCGCCTTTATGGCCTGTAAAATTGTGATGAGATCTCTGGGAGTGACACCAATTGCATTTAATGCATTGACCAGCTCTCCGATAGTCCTTCCCTCAGGAATCAAAAGAAGACGATTATTCTCCTCGGTTATTCCGACCGCGCTCTCCGGGGTAACAACGGTACTCCCTCCCGGTGCGACTATTGTGCCCCCTTCCATTTGGGTGGCAGCAGCGCCTCTTCCTGACGGGGCAAAGGCAAGTGGTTGTGAGACCTGTTTTGTCTCTTTTATCTGAATGCTCAAATTTCCATGAGCAACAGCAACTTTTTGTATCCTTACATTTTCTCCGACCACAACGGTCCCTGTCTTCTCATTGACGATAACCTTTGCCACGCAATCGGGCTCAATTTCGATATCCCCAATTTGAGCAATCAGATTGACCACTTTGTTTTGAAACTTTTCGAGAACTTTCAGATTTAAGGTTCCCGGATCTATCGGCCTAGCAATGCTTTCTCCTATTTGCGAATTAATTGCTTGGGCCGCCCTTGTGGCTGTATTAAAATCCGGATTATTTAAAATAATCGTCAATTCTTTTT